>CANOGH010000020.1 GCA_947565505.1 uncultured Candidatus Saccharibacteria bacterium
TGATTGATACACGTGATGGCAAGAAGTATTGGGTAAGTAAGCTAGCTGATGGTAATTGCTGGATGGTGCAGAATTTAGCTCTAGACATTCCAGCTGCTGGTCTGAAAGCCGCGGATACTGACATTACGACTGATTGGAATCGAGAAAATAACCAAAAATATCCGCCAAAAGCAACCACAACTGTATTGCTTGCGCAGGATGCGGTAGCAGACCCCGTTTCGGAGAGCGATGGAGTGCGATCTTGGGATTTTGGTGAGTGGATCTTGACGGATCCAACACGTATTGGCGATGAAGGATGCACGCTTGCGGTCGGACAGAATTTTACTAGCTGTAATCGCTTGAAAGCTTATGATTCGGAGACGGACGATGCGCACTATTTATTGGGTAATTATTATCAGTTTAATACAGCCGTAGCGGGAAGCATTGGCTCAAATATCAATATTGAAGCTACACAGAGTATTTGCCCAAAAAACTGGAAGTTACCAACTAGCAATAATACGAATCCTGGATCGATTTTCTACTTACTAGATCAGTATGGATTGACGAATATCGCGATTAACGAAGGAACTGGGTTTAGTTTAGCATCGGCACCACTTTTCATTAATCGAGAGGGGAATGTGTGGATTCAACAGCCGCAATTAATTCGGGTAGGAGGCTCTGGAGGATTTTGGTCGGGAACGGCGGCTTACAGACCAGACTATGCATACAATTTACATCTTGATCGCACAGTTGATTATGTTCAGCCGAGCGGGAATAACAATTTGGGACGAATGAACGGTCGTTCAATTCGTTGTTTGGTGCGGTAAAACTCTCGAAACTCGAACAAGTTGCTATGGTTAGTTTGCTATATATAATATGTAGCAAACTAACGTCCTACGCTTTATTTGAGAAATAGTAGTAGATTATTCTACCTAGGGTTAATAGAATATTTGGGCTAGTCTGTGACATATTGCACTAAGAAGCCGTGCCAACGAGCGTAGTAGTGGGATGGGTAGGTACCTGCGCTAATGGAATCGAGGGCGTACGCGTTATTAACATCGGGATATGCCGTACTAGACCAATAGTCGCCATCGCCGCCCACGGCCCTCAGGGAGCCAGTATTCAGGTTGACATTCCCGCTACGGGTAAAATACCAAGGTCCAGTGGCGGTATTGTAATTTCTTTGAGGGAACGGGTTTAGTGAGAGAATTTGAGAAATTTGTACGTGGGTGCTTGACCTTTTTAAGATAAACGTTATATAATTGAATTATTATGGACGAGAATTTACGCTATGCAGTTGGTTTGGACGTCGGCACTAGTCATGTACGGGCGGTCATTGCTAGCGTAAATAAAGATGGGGCTTGTAATGTGGTAGGGTTTGGCGAACAGCCAAATTCTGGAATGCGTAAAGGAGTAGTAGCTAATTTGGATGGCCCATTTATGGCGATTGATAAGGTATTGGCAGAGATAGAGCCAATGAGTGGTTTTACGGTGAAGTCGGCAGCTTATTCGATTAATGGTACTCAAGTGATGTCAACTCGAACGGAGGGGATGATTGCGGTAGGTACAACAGAGCATGCTATCAATCAAGATGATTTGGAGCGGGTGCGTGAGGTGGCTTTGCGGGGGAGAGTGCCAGCTAATCAACGGATCTTGGATGTTATTCCTTTGCAATATGTTTTGGATGGTCAGCGGGGGATTAAGGATCCATTTGGCATGACCGGAGCGCGATTAGAGATGCAGGCAAACGTAATTTCGACTTTGGCGCCCAGCTATGACAATTTAGTGAAGGTGGCGGAGAAGTTAAATGTGCAGCCAGATTTGATTATGCCTAGTGCGGTAGCTTCGGCACGGGCGGTGCTGTCGGAACGACAGGTGGAGAATGGTGTGGTTTTGATCGATATCGGCGCAACGACGACTGGGGTGGCAGTGTATGAGGAAGGGGATTTGCAATATGTGGGAGTGGTACCGCTCGGATCTAATAATATTACGAACGATTTAGCAATGTTGCTTGCGGTTGATACAGAGGTGGCCGAAGAGATTAAGCGGCGCTTTGCGACGGGGGATTTTGGCGAAATTGACAAGCCAGTGATTCTAAAATGGCGCGGTGAGGAAATGAGTTTTCCGAGAGAGCAAGTTGATGCGGCAGTTAGGGTGCGCTTAATGGAAATTTTTGGTTTGGTAAGGCAGAAGTTATGGGAGGCGCATTACGAGCGTAAGTTGCCAGAAGGCGCAGTTTTGACTGGTGGAGGCGCAAAAATGCGAGGTTTGACGAAGTTTGCGCGCGAGAGTTTAGAAATGTCGGTCAAGCTTGGTCGTCCAGTGAAAGTTGACGGAGTGGCAAATGAGATTTATGTTCCTGAGTATGCGGCGGCAGTAGGACTGATGTTTATGTCGGTGGAGAATGTGATTCGAAATGGTGGGACGAAACACGTTGAGAAAAAGGCGCATAAAAAGGAAGGGAAAATGGGGTTTTGGCAGAAGCTTTTGGGCCGAGAATAGCCTTGCGAAACCCTGAACGGTGTGATAAACTAAGAAGTAGATAAGAGAGGAATGATATGCCAGAGATTAAGCCAACAGAGGTAGAAAGCGCAGCAAGTATTAAGGTGGTCGGTGTAGGTGGTGCTGGCGGTTCAGCGATTGACCGAATGAAGGAAGTCGGTTTGAGCGGAGTAGAGTTTGTGGCGGTTAATACGGATGCGCAGGCTTTACATCATTCGACGGCAGAGGCTAAGGTTCATATCGGTAAAGGCTTAGGTGCTGGTGGTGATCCGGAAAAAGGTCGTGATGCGGCGGAAGATGCGCGTGAAGCGATCGGTAAATCTCTAGAGGGGGCAGATATGGTCTTCATCACCTTAGGTGCTGGCGGTGGAACTGGTTCTGGTGCTGGTCCGATCGTGGCGGAGGAGGCGCGCAGTCGGGATATTTTGACGGTTGGAGTGGTGACGAAGCCGTTTACTTTTGAGGGGCCAAGGCGTCGAGAAAATGCTGAGCGGGCGATTGATAACTTGTCTCGCCAGGTGGATGCGTTAATTACGATTCCGAATGATCGACTTTTACAGACGATTGATCCAAGGACGCCGTTGCTGGAAACGTTTAAGATTGCAGATGATGTGTTGCGTCAAGGTGTACAAGGGATTTCGGAGTTAATTACTGAACATGCTTTGATTAACTTGGACTTTGCTGATGTAAAGGCCGTAATGAAGAATGCTGGGTCAGCATTAATGGGTATTGGTCGGGCTTCGGGCGAGAATCGGGCGATTTTGGCTGCGCAGCAGGCGATTGAGTCCCCATTAATAGAGGTGAAGATTGATGGTGCAAGGGGCGTACTATTTAGTATTGCTGGTGGTTATGACATGGCCATGAGCGAGATTCAGGAAGCGGCCGAGGTGATCACTGGTTCAGTGGCACCAGATGCGAATATTATTTTTGGGGCGAGTATCCGTCCGGAACTTGAAGATGAGATTGTGGTGACGGTTGTAGCGACTGGTTTTGATTCGGAATATTATCGCAAGCTTGATATGGAGCAGAATACAGGTTATAGTAATAACTATGGCGGAGGGTATGGTGGTGATACTGCCAGCATGAGCAACGAGAGTTACAATATTGGTGATATGGGGGTAATGCGAGATGAAACGCCAGTGCGAGAGACACCGGTGCAGGATGTAGCGGCAGATTTTACCTCTAGCAACAAGACTAATATGTGGGACTCGATTCGGACTGAGAATGAAGATGACTTAGATGTTCCACCAACACTGCGAGAGCGTTTTCGTAATAAAAATAGAGAGTAGAGGTTGATTATGGGGGCAGTGCCAAGAATTGGAGATAGTAAGGTATTAGAGAGTCGTGAGACGGAAGATGGCACTACTATTCGGCGGAGAAGAGTAAGTTCTGATGGGAGAAGGTTCACTACTTATGAGCGGATCGAACCAATTGTTTTGATGGTAAAAAAGCGTAGTGGTAATCGTGAGCCGTATGATCGTGATAAACTAGCTAACGCCGTGAGGAATAGTGTCGGTAAGTTTATGAGTTCTAATCTCGAAGTAGAAGATGTAGTGGAAAAGGTAACGAATTTGCTAAGAGAACGAGGAGATGATGTGGTGACTGCGACCGAAATTGGTTCGACGGTGCTGGATGTTTTGGCTGAGCAGAATGAAGTGGCTTATATTCGTTTCGCAAGCGTGTTTGGTGATTTTAAAACTTTAGATGATTTTGAGCAAATTTTAAAGGAACAAAAGAAAAAGAAGGGTCAAAAATGAGAGTGATTTGCATTGGTAGGCGTGAAAGTGAATATGGTCGCACGGTCGAGGAATGGTTAACGGAGTTTGAGCGGAGAAGTGGAGAAGAGACGGAATTGATTAGCCCAGACGAGCCGGAAGGCGAGCGACTGTGCCGAGTTTATGGAGTGATGGAATATCCTACAATTATGGTATTAACGGAGGGTGGTGCGCAGCTTGCGGAGTGGCGCGGTCAGAGCCTACCGACCTTTGATGAGGTGATCTATTGGGCGAGGAAATAGGGGCGCGATTTGTTGATTATGTAGCAAAGCTGGCTGGTGAGGTTTTAGTTTCTAGTGAGGTATGATATAATAGGAGTTGAAAAGCGTTAGAGCGGAGATCAACCGCGAGTTGGCGAAAGAAAGGAGGCTTCTGCTATTATTGGCTGAAGAATCCGAGTAGAATCGTTCGTGAATCTGCGTAAAGGATAGAAAGAGTGTTGTCGTTGGCCTGGGTTGGGGTGAGCAGGCTTAGCGGCGAAAGTTAGATGGTACCGCCCACCAGGGTTCTAGCATTATGATTGTGTTTTAGATATGATTGTAATTCTGGAACTTTGGTGGGATTTTATTAAGGATAAAAAGGAGTCAAAATGAAGTATCAGGCAGGAAAGCGACGGAAGGCGCTTGAATATGAGAAAGCTTTAGTGCAGTGGTGGAAGGATCATCAGGTTTTTGAAAAATCAGTTGAACAGCGACCGGTTGATGATAGCTATGTTTTTTATGACGGTCCACCGTTTATTACGGGTATGCCACATCACGGTACGCTGCTTAGTTCAATTGTAAAAGATGCCGTGCCAAGGTATTGGACAATGCGTGGTAAGCGAGTGGAGCGACGTTGGGGGTGGGACTGTCATGGTTTGCCGGCGGAAAATTTTGTTGAGAAGCAACTAGGGATTACTGATCGACGAGAAATTGGTAGCAAATGGTCTTTAGAAGATTATATTGTCAAGGCCAGAGAGAGCATGGTCGCAAATTCGGAGACTTGGGAAGGTACGATTAATCGGATTGGCCGCTGGGTGGATTTTAAGGGAGCGTATCGAACGATGAATAAAGACTTTATGGAATCGGTATGGTGGGCTTTTAAGCAGCTTTATGAGGCGGGGAAAATCTATGAGGGGCGTAAGGTATTGATGTACGACACGAAGTTTGCTACGCCAGTGTCGAAGTCGGAGGTAACGATGGATAATGATGCGTATCAGACTGTCACGGATTCGAGTGCGTACGTCAAATTTAAGCTGTCTGTGCCCTCTCCGCGAATTTCTTCGTCAGAGTCTGCGAGTGCTCCTTCATCGGATGCTAAATCCGACTCAGTCCGCTCCTCGACTCTTCCTCGAACTTCATCGGAGATGACTACAGACCTAGATTTAGAAAACTTGGGAGATAGAATTTACCTTTTGGCTTGGACGACTACGCCGTGGACATTGCCAGCGAATATGACATTGGCGGTGAATCCGGAGATGGAATATTGTGTGGTGAGGGTTTGGGCTCCAGATGAAGTAGAGGCAAAAACGCCACAGCCAGAAGTGATGATTTTGGCGAAATCGCGGTTGGAAGTGGTTCTGAAAGGGACAGACTATGAGGTGGTGAAAGAGGGAATTAAGGGATCTGAACTTGTAGGCTTGACATATGAGCCAATCTGTGCTACAATAGAGGTAGAAGCTAAGTTGAAAGACACTTGGTCAGTTCTTGGTGGGGATTTTGTGTCTGATGCGGACGGTACGGGCATTGTGCATATTGCACCAGCTTATGGTGAAGATGACTACCGACTGGCGCAGGCGAATAAGGTAGATTTTGTGGATGTATTGGATGAATACGGCTATTACGATGAAAAAACGGCAGAATGGTTGCATGGTATAGGCGTAAGAGATACGGATGAACGAGGAATTGAGATCTGGGCAGGTAATAAATTTATTGCGAAGTGTCTAGAAGAAAAGGGGATTGTCTGGAAGATTGAGTATATCAAACATGATTATCCCTTTAATCCGCGGTCGAAACAACGAATTATGTATCGGGCATTTCCGAGTTGGTTCTTTGATGTGCAGGGGCAGAAAGAGCTAATGCTGGAACAAAACGAGAATATTAATTGGTTCCCAGGATATTTAAAGCATGGTAGATTTGCGAAAAACATTGAGCAGGCGCCAGATTGGAATCTTTCGCGAGATCGTTTCTGGGCGACGGCAATGCCAGTATGGAAGGGTGATAAAGGCAGCGTGAAAGTGGTGGGGAGCTATGCGGAGCTGAAAGAACTTTCTGGGGTCGAGCTGGAGGATTATCACCGGCCATGGGTAGATGAGGTGGAATTTGAGATCAATGGTGAGAAGTTTAAACGGATCGAAAAAGTCTTGGACTGTTGGTTTGAGAGTGGGTCGATGCCGTTTGCGCAGTTACATTATCCGTTTGAGAATAAAGAGAAGTTTGAACGGAATTATCCGGCGGACTTTATCGTGGAATATGTGGGGCAGGTGAGAGCTTGGTTTTATTATGTGCACTGTGTGAATACAGCGCTTGCTAGTGTAGGAGCTTTTGGTGATACATCTGCACTCCTCGAAACGATTGATGTGACGTCAGGTCATCAGAAACCTGTTTTGGGTCGCAAAGGTTCCGCGGACGTAACCGCGCTGACTTTTGCTAAACAGATTCCTGATGAACCTGGTATGTCAAATGTTTCTCAAAGCACAGAGATACCGTCGAAAGCTCCTGCCCTGTCTTGCAAAAATGTAGAGTTGGGGAAAGATGCCAAGATTTTATTTGTTTGCCATGCCAACATGAGCCGTTCGCAAGCGGCAAAGGCTCTGTATAATGAGTTTTCTGGAACAAAAAATGCGGAGAGCGCAGGTCTGGATGTGGAGCGCCAGCCCGGTGAAACAGTGGCGGTGCGGAGTAAAATTTGGGCAAAAGAAATTGGAATGGCTGATTATCGTTCGAAGGCGCAAGATATATTATTGGAAAAATATAATATTGATATTGCGGATGAACCGCGGATGCAAGTGACTCCAGAAATGCTGAAAGATTATGATTTGGTAGTGAATTTGGCGGAGAGGTCGCAGACTCCAGATTGGTTGAGGGGTGAGAATGTAGTTTGGTGGGATGTGAAAGATCCGGGCTTAGCTAAGACTTCTGAGGAGAAGGAAAAAGTTGCACAGAAAGCGGTGGCTGAGATTGAGAAACGCGTGAAAGGGTTGATAAGCGGTGATATAGCGGATGACCGTATTGACAAAAAAGATAATACGTGCTATGATGAGGGTATAAGCTCTGCGAAGGGTGCTATCTGTAGTGGGGAGAAACAACTGAATGCGTTCAAAAATGTAATTACGACTGGGACGTTGGCAGGTAACGATGGTCGGAAGATGAGTAAGTCGCTAGGGAATTACACTGATCCGAATGAACTGATGGATAAGTTTTCGGCAGATGCTCTCAGATTCTTGTTGCTTAGTAGCCCGGTACTTTCGGGTGAAGATTTTGCTTTGACTGATAAAGATGTTTCAGATGTGAATCGTAAATTAGCGATGATCTGGAATGTATATGATTTCTTTACGATGTATGCTGAGGTAGATGGCTGGGAGAGCCCTGAGGATGGTCATTGGCAGGGTGAGTTGAAAAACCCCTTAGATCGGTGGATCATTTCAAGACTGCACGAATTAAAACGCGACGTCACGATTGGAATGGAGGAATACAATATTCCGAAAGCGCTTGCTGGAGTTTTGCCGTTCGTGGACGATTTGTCAAATTGGTTTGTGCGTAGAAGTCGCAGACGTTTTTGGAAGAGTGAGGATGACAGTGATAAGGCGGAAGCTTATTGGACTTTATGGAAGGTATTAACGAAGCTGGCTCAGGTCATGGCGCCGTTTACACCGTTTTTGGCGGAGGAATTGTGGCAGAAAATGATTGGTGGAGATAATCCCGAGAAATCGGTCCATTTGACGCTTCTGACGGAGCCAGGAGAGATTGATCAGGAAATCTTGGAGCAAATGGCTCGAGTGCGTAGCATTATCAATGAGGCTTTAGCGATGCGGATGAGTAAAAATGATGGTGAACAACAGATCAAAGTACGACAACCACTATCACTACTAACTTACGCTGGCGAGAAATTGCCAGACTGGGCCGAGGAGATCATCCGGGAAGAAGTGAATGTGAAAAAAGTAGAACATGGAGAGATCCTGGCACTGGATAAAACATTGACTGAAGAGCTAAAGCGGGAAGGCTTTGTCCGTGAGTTAATTCGAGCAGTGCAAGCAACGAGGAAGAAGGCAGGACTAAATGTGGATGATCGTATTAGACTCAGTGTAACTTGCGTAGTGCCAGAAGAATGGATCGACGAGCTAAAACGAGAAACACTAGCACAGGAGCTAACCTTTAACCAAAACTATGCACATGATGAAGTAGTGAAGGTGGAGGGGGAGAATTATACTATCAGTCTTGAGAAAGCTGATTGACATTTATAGATATGCATGCTATAATTAAGGTGAGGAAGGGCGACTTGGTCGTCAAGTCCGGGATTTTGGTGGACAAAATTCCTAGTTCTTCAACAATGAAAAGTCAGGAGGTGAGAAGCGTGAACCAATTATGGCTTGGTGGATAGTAGGTTCAGATGATGTGAATGCAATCGGACTTATGGGTTGAATAAGTGATACGAGATTGAACGATGAGGGAGCTATATGGTTTCATTGGAACACTATTTGTCTTGGTTTGGCTGTCGGTTTTGATTGTAGTCATATTGATATGGTCAGTAAATAAATAGAAGGAGGGATGCGTATGACGAGGTATAACGGAATGTCTGCCAAAGTTGTAATTGCGGATTTAATTCGGATTTATTGCACCGATATGGTGCTGATGCAGGGGCTACTATATGCTTGCAGTATAGATGACGGTGTATATCTGGATAATTATTTTGAGAGAGTAATACTTTACGCAACAGCGAATTTACTGCCGGTCTCGGGCATTCGAATGTATAGTAATGAAAAAATCGTTGTTGGATTGATGATGCTGGGATTAGTTGACTACATTGCAATGTATCTGATCATACAGAAAGAAGCGCCGGTTGATCTCTCAAAGCCTTTTTCCATAAAGGTGAAGAGGGCCTTGAGCTTCGGTTTACTCGCTGGAGAAATGGCGATGGCGGCGGCTTTTGCCTGCCGATATCTGGATGCTGATTGGCTGAAAGTGAGAGTATCGATTGAAAAAGTCGCTCGAGATTTCTGGGCAATGATAAGGGGGGAATAGAATGAAGAAGTTAACTGTAAAAAAGAATAATTCAAAGTGCGCGGCTTTCTTGTGGGCACTGCTTGCCTGGGGTTGCGTCATGGTGATCGTATGGCTAGCTCTAGCCACGTTCAGCATGAAGCCGTGGGCGGAGTTTGTGGCGTGGGAGCGTAAAGCAATCGGTTTGTGGTGCGGTGTTGTGTACCTTTATTTTTTCGTTTTTTTTTTTTGGAAATATAAGGTAGTGTGGCGGAGAATGCCAAGCCGGTTAATCCGGGTATTAGTGGTTATGTTGTGCTTGTCTGTGCTGGGTGCATTGATTAAACAGATTGTCAATTGTCGGCTGGTAGATGACAGGATAGCTACAATGTTCTTAGCTACAATGTTCTTAATGTTAATGGTGGGAGAAATAATTTTATTTGTACTGATAATGTCTTATGCGGCGGAGAAACGGCCAAAATCTTGACTTTGATAAAAAAGCAATGCTTAGAACTTTGGGAAAAGGGAACAGGATGCCGATGGGCGTCCTTTTTCTTATTATACTTAGAAGTATAATTCAGAGCGCAAAAACTATTGACAAAATAGATTATTTATGATATTCCAGAAGTAGGAGGTTTGTTTCTGGTGAACTAAAATAAAAAACATTTAAAGAATCAAAAACATAACCTTAGTAACTTGAGAGCTAGTTTGAAGATAATTCTTTCAGGAAAGAGGTGAAAAACAGAGAAAAATGGAAAACGCGAAAGAGTATTGTGCGAGACTGATATGGCTGAATTTTAAGGAGGAAGAGAGGGAGAATGAATGAAATCTAGATGTAGAATGAAAAGTTTTTTGCGTGGCCTGTTGGCTGCTGGTCGCTCATCCAAGATGAATTTGAGCGATACTGCGATTAAAATGTTTGCATAGGTAGTGTTTTTGAGATTTTGAATGTTGCGGATGAGAAGAAGGTTTTATCAATAGCGTTTGCTCAGATGAAGGGCGTCTCGAACCGAGACGCCCGCTTTCGTGCTAAAGATTAGAAGTATGTTATAATGGTGATAAGGAATTAAAGTGGAGGTTTGGAAAGATGGAGCGGATGAAAAATGGTGAGATTTTGGAGCGTTATACCGAGTGGCTGGGTGAGTTTTTGGACTCGTGGCAGGATTTAGATTGGCAGCGGACGTTAAATTTGTTTGCAGAAGACGTACAATATTTTGAAACGCCCTCCGAGGCACCTTGTAATGATTTTGCGGAAGTGACGGAGCTATGGAGCGCGGTAGCGGAGAACCAGCGTGATATTCATTATAATTACCAAATTTTGTTGTGTAATTCGGAGAGGTGCGTCGCAAATTGGCAGATGAAGCGGGTATTTTTAGAGGCAGGGAACGAGGTACCGCAAGAAATAGATGGAATCTTCTTGATTGAGTTAGATGAGCGGCGTCGCTGTCGCTATTTTAAGCAGTGGCGATTTGTGAAGGTATTGAGAGAACGAGGGAGTTACTAGGTTTGAAATCCGGGATCTGTCAGCTTGTGGCGAATTCCTAATTTCTGAGAAAGTTTTTGGATTTTATTCCTAAGATCTGATCTTTTTGGGGATTTTACTGAAATTTGGACACTTTAGCCTAAAATGTCCAAATTTGGATAAAAGTACCAAAAGTGTCCAAGTTTTGATAAAATAATAAGTTTATTATTAATTATTAGGAACTGAATATCGAGAATTATCTAATCTGATAGATTAATTAAAAATTGTTGATTTTTAGTTGGGTTTGATTATTTGTAGCCTGCTTTGGGAAATAATTACAGAATGCCTTGCGTTCTACCGGAGCAAAAACTGAGGTGTAATCTATCGGTGTTTGTTCTGGGATATTGGCTAGTTGAATCTTGTCTTGTAGAAGTTTTGATTCTGCAGTCAGCCTGTTGTTTCTTTGCAAAGATTTATTGGTACGACAGCTAGAACCTAAAATTGGACTGCGGAATAAGCTCGGCTGATGCTAAAATCTTCTATTAAATTTGATAGCTAATGTTTGATATTACAGACCCGCCAATCATGGTGGGTCGTTTGGGCTGGGTGTGGGGAAATTCAGCAAAGGATGGGCGGGGTTCTGCGGGGTTCCTTACGCCGGTACTTAGCTAGAGCGGTAGGGCTAGGGCTTCCGTGAATTTGTGGAGATGGAACTTGATAGGAATAAAAGTAATTTACGTAAATTTCTGAACTCGCAGTTCTTGAGTTATAGATTACTCTAGAATGTAATTATACACTAGGGGAATGAAACGGGTTGGGGAATTAGTTCATTTCCGGGATAAAAACCGGAGCGTTTAATAGAGGTAAATATGGTAAGAGCGTGGAAAGTTTTAAGAAAATGCCAAAATGCTATTGACTTTTTTGATATGGTGTGCTACAATGAATATAAGCTAAACCAGAAAAGATAAAAACTACAAACAATATAAAATAAAAATTAATACATAAAATTACAAAAATACAAATAAAGGATAAAATGCGTAATAAAAGTCAAAATATTCTAACCCTTCCCAAGACGGTACAAAAGCCAAATCTGAAGGATGGAATTGATCCAACGATTGAACTGCGGGAGCCAGCGATCTTTCAGGGTGATGATAAGGTGGTCGAAACGGCGGAACCTCGATATGGTCGTAAGGCGATGGAGTGGTTTAACTTTGAACTGATGGGGAAGAACCGCGAACAAGAGGCGAAATATGTGCCTCCAGAACAATCTAAGGAAGATGCTGAAGCCGCGTTGAAGAAGATTAAGAATAGGAAGGTTGGTTTCAACGTCTTAGGAGTGTTTAACACTGAGAAGTATGCAGACGCTGCCTAAGTTTGTAAAATAGCTGTTTAATATAAAAATAGAAAGTTTAAAAGGAGGTTTAAGATTAGACCAATGTGAAATAATTTATGGAAACAATAACAAAAAACATCTAAAGCTGAATAAGTAATTGACGAAATGAGGTAAATATAAGATAGAGCAAGAAAAATAGATAGTATTTAAGGGAGAAAACGATATAAGATAGAGAAAAATTATATAAAATACGGCATAAATGACGCTTAAAAACCGAAAGAAAACGGAAGGAGTTTACATATTGATAGATAATTATATTAAAGTTGTAAAATGAATTGGAGGAAAATATAAGATATAGTTTATAAAACCCGAACTACTGTTCGGGTTTTATGTTGGCCCTTTGAGGTCGACTTTAGTTAGGGCGTGAGCTTAAAAATTGTAAAGAGGTTTCAATTGTTTTTAACGACAGGCGTTGATTTTAGTGAGATTATATGTTTAAAGATTAGACCTACTGTAAAAGGTATGGGAAAATTGATGGTTTAGTCGGGCTTTATGTCTTGCGGTAAGTTGTGAGGAAGGGGAGAGAACGCTTGGCGATCTGGGCGTTGGTGGTTGACGGTTTGTGCTTTTGGTTGAGGCTGAGGTGGGTAGGCAAAAGAGTGATTGTACAGTAGGGGGTCGCCTAGTAAGACCATTTGGCTTGACAAGTATCAAAAAATAAAACAAGCATTATGACATTAAAAATGAGAAGAAAAAGAATAGGCAAAATCTGTGAAACCTGCTACAATGAATGGGAAGACGGTTGTGGAAAACTATCAAGATTATGGTTTTGACAATCTAATGGAGGTAATGCTAAAATGATGAAAAGTCATGTAATGAAAGGTGTTTATAATGCCAGATAATAAAAACTATAGCGAAGCGGATGCAGAGCGAGCGATCGATATTTTTGTATCCAATATGATTACAGATAAAGGTTTGGATGCATTATCTCCAGACATGCGGGAGCGGTTACATCAGCAGCTGCGAGAAAAGTTGGATGAGCAGATTGAGCAGGCAGCGATTCGGATGTTGTCGGATGCGGAATTGCTAAAGTTAGAAAAGATGATGGATGATGATAACACTAGTGATAGTCAGATTGAGGCATTTTTTGATAATGCGGGGGTGGATTACGGTGTAGCAGCTGAGCAGGCAATGTTAGCCTTTCGTGAAGCTTTTTTAAGGGAGGAGATCTAGGATGAATGGTGAGAAGTTTGGGGGAGGTAATAATCCTGAAGCTGGTAAGAACAACGAGCAGGATAGGCAGCAGTTTCAGCAGGCGGGCGAGAAGACGCTTGATGTGATAAATGGCGAGGCTGGAGCGGGGGACAATGAGATCACGTCTGCAGATGAACCGGTGCTAGGTGGACAAGATGTGGATAGGCCGGATACGGGTACTGATATTGGTGCTGATGCCAATACCGATGCTGAGAAGGCGTTGCAGGATGGGCGTCGAAAAACCGCGACAGAGATGATGAAGGCTAATTGGGAAGATATCTCGGCGGTTGGGATTAAGCTGGTTAGTGATTTTGTAGCGCCTTATGAAGATTTGATAGAGGCTTATAATAACGAGAGCAATGCTGGTTTGAAGAGTTTAGATCCAAGTGATCTGAATCTAATAGAGGTCATGCGCGGTTTTCTGAAAGAGGTTGCAGATGAGATGGCGATGTCTGATGAAGAAATTACGGTGGAAGCTTTGACCGAGGCTTTTGGTGGAAAGGTGCAAAAATATTTGAGCAAGCCAATTCCAGCGATTACGGAGCTAGAGGCGAAATTTGATCAGCTAGACGGAGGCAAGCTGCGAGCTGAGATTGAGAGTGGACAAGTTGAGCCGGAGGCGAAGCGTTTGTCCCCAGAGGATGTTGCTGTAGAAGTCAAACTAACTCCCGAAGAGATGGAACAAGTGATAAATTACATCAATACGGAGCATCGTAGGTTTGCGGAGACGTTTGGTGATGCGGCGATGGCAGACGCGACGGATGATTTTGCCCGTCGGTTGCTTGCTGGAATTGATTCGGATATAAGTTCGCAGAGGACCGAAGGACTTAGTGAAAAAGAGGTTAGAGAATTATTCATTGAGGATTTGATGAATAAGATCGATCAGCATTTTGAGCAGGCTTATCGTGATCGCGTGGTAGATATGGAGTATGTGCCAAATCCTAATTCTAAGGAGTTGACCGGGGAGGAAAAGACTGAGCTTTGGAATTATATGAAGGATTTGGCCGATGTCTGGGGTAAAGATGTTTTGCAGATGGTGGGAAATATGCAAGATATTTATGAAGATGTAGTGCGAAATGCCGATATTAATGGTGACCTGAATGATCGCGAAGCTTTGCTTGAACTGATGCGTAATGAGTTGCGTAGACGGGCGCAGGTGAACTTTGTATCTTCGGCGATTGATGCTAGGAATACTGCGGTGAATGAGGTGAATGAAGCAAATGCTAAGAGTAGTGCTGAGGCTAAGAATAATTCGGAAGCAAAAACGCCTGAAGAAATTCGCGAGGATGAAGTTTATGCTATTATGCATGAGACTGTTGAATTCGATAACCTAACTGCTGATGAAAAAAAGAAGTTTAATCAGCTGTGGGATGAATATTCTCATAGTGATTATGATGATGCTACGATCGTGCGGCTGGTTAGAGTGCAATTCGCGAAGGATCGCTTCGGTAGGAATTTGTATGTGGATGAGTCGTTGGATAATCTGGTTCAGGATATTAAAGATGGTCAGAAATATTCGTCTGGTGAGGAGTTGGCTCGCGAGATGGAACAGACGCGTTTGATTCAAGAAGCGCAGACGATTATGAAGGGGCGATCGGTTGAGGAGACTTTAAAAAGTATTGACAAGGGTATAGAGAATATTGTTCAGAAAATTGATGAGTACCAGAAGCAGATAAATGCCATACAGAATGTGGAAGAGATAGAGGTTTTACAAGCACAGGTGGACAGGTTACGAGATTCGAAAATTGAGCTAATAAATCGTCGTGAGGTTGTGAAACAGTATCGGGAAATGCAAGAAGGTGCTGAAAATAACAATAATGAGATGGCAGCGGCTGATGGGAGTGTGGACAGCTTGGATGGTCTCCCGGAGGCGGCGCAGAGGAAGATTGCGCAGCTTGAAGCGGAGGTTGCGGCATTAACGAATCGGTTAGCGGATGTTGAGAAGTTGACAACTGAGCGTCGTGAGGGAATCATCAAGAAATGCTTTAATAAATTGAAGGCTCGTGGTGATAAGTTAAAGGCGAAATTTAGAGGATTGATTACGCGAGGGTTGGCTGCTACTTTGGGTGCGTTGATGCTGGGTGGTGGTGCCGGTGTGTCTCAACTAGGTAATGGCGTGGTGAATGCGGCCGGAGTAGAGTCGGTAGATGATGGTGCGGATGATTTGGATGGCGAGGTTGATGTCCTTGACGGTGCTGAGACTCAAAATTTTGTGAAGAATAGGTTTGTCGGGGAGGATTCTAGTTATGTTCAGAGTATGGGCACTAGTTTTGGACAGGTAGACTTGAGCGGGGGCGAAGAAGCGGTTGATAAGAAAGCTGAAAAGGGCTCTACGTATGAGATGATGCCAAATGGTTTACGCTTTAATTATAACGCTCCTGGGGGTTATGGAAGTCCTAATAAAGAAAAGCCGGTCAATTATGGTGCGAGTGTTACTGAGAAACTCGTAAATGCAGAGCAAGAAGGGAAGTTAAAAGAGGTAGCGATAAAGACAATCATGGAAATGGCGAAAAACCAACCAGAATATTTGGCGGGAGTAGCATCGGCATTTCCAGACGTCTATGCCGGAATTGGAATTACAGAACAAGCTGATTCTGAGGTGGCAATGACGCAGATTGAAAAGTTGCTAGAAACTGCAGAGAACGGTGGCGAGTTGCAACAGAAGTTACTTGACGGCCTGGAAGGGAAGCTAAAGGATAAGGATACGAAGTTTTTGCTTGAGAAGGTGAATGGCACAGAATTGACGCACTACATGAAGCCAATTGATCCTAATAAAGCCAATACCCCGGATAATTTGGCGGTACAGTCTCAAGTGAAGGAGTATCATAATGATGATCGCCTAATCGTTATTGATGGTGAAGGTAATAGTTATAGTGAGCGCACGAAATGTAGGCAGGACCAGAAGAAGCTGAAGCTGAAAAAACAAGGATGGAAAGTGGTGTCTCGAGGGGAGAATGGGACGAAAGTGGAAGTAGTTTACGATGTAGTAGAAGATCCGATTGTGCATCCAGATAAGAAGGATAAGGAAGATAAACTTAAGCAAAGGAAGCCAAAAAGATTTATTGCTACGTTCGTGGATATACCACAAAAACCTAAGGTTGAAAAGGAAGTGCCAGATTTTGAGCCGGAGGGAGAAACCGATATTGTTATAGATTGGTCGGATCTAGATCCGACTCCTCGACCGGAGCCAGATAAGGGTAAAGATCCAGTAGTCGAGAATCCAGCGGTAAGCGATCCAGTAATAAGCAATCCAGTGGTAGATAATCCAGTGGTAGATGAACAGCAGCCTGTGGTGACGCCGGAAGAGGAGGATAAGACTGAGCCGGTGAACCCAGGAGGTGGGGACGAAACTGACTCTGAACCGGAACCAGAACCGAAACCACAGCCAGAACCAGAGGAAGTTCTTGAAGGGAAGAACCCGGAGGATATTGATAAAAATGCAGAAAATGTTGAAAATTCTGGACAGAATGATAGTTCTGTAGTTGCCGGTGAAACTGCGGGTGATTCTGAGATTATTGAAAGCAATCGTGAGGATAAAAATGATGAGGCGTTGGAGGGCGAAGGGTCTGACAGTGCTGGTCAAGCAGAGGCTGACGAAGGTGCGCAAACTGAAGACATGGATGAGTCGCAGTATGATGATGCGGCGGAAGATTTCATCAATAGCATGAATGGTAATAAAGAACAGTCACAAACGCAAGAGGATGCTGAAATAGAATCTGGAGCTAGTATGAGCGAGGGTGCTGATGAAGGTGATTCAGGCGATGCTGCTAATAGCGTAGATGGTAGTGAGCAATCTTCTTTGTATGAAGATATGAGTAGCAAGGAACGTGAGAATTATCTGGATAGTCTTTTACAACAGGCTCAAAGTAGTGCTCAGCAGGCTGCTGGTGGTGAAAATGCAACGGAAACAAGCCAAGTCGATAATTTACCGCAGGCCGATGTTAATACTACGGGAACTGGTGCAACTACGACTGGCGGGGCAGTAAACGCAGGATAAGAGTATAGTCAGGAAATTAAAAAGGAGACAAACATGAAAAAACAAATTCTAATTAGATTAAGCATGATGCTGGCGGCGGTGTTGTTGCCGCTGGCATCGGGTGGAGTTGCCTATGCTTGGGGTCCGGAACGACCAACCTATACGATGGAAAGCCCAGCAGACCATGTGACTTTTAACTCGATTACGAATAACTCTGCAATCGGAGATGAACGCGAGTTTGTGCGAATTGTAGATAAAGCGGCTGGCGGTAAATATGTTACCGAAATGGAAATTGAGGCTAATAAGGACTACGAAGTGTATATTTATTATCATAATAATGCTTCAAGGACTTTGAATGATAAAGCGCATAATTATAAGGGTGTAGCGTATAATACGAAGCTAGCGACTGACTTTCCTTCAAAATTAGCTGCTGGGGAACGCGGACAGGTTTATGCGTCTATTTCTTCGCCGACGGCTACCCCGGAAAAGGTTTGGGATGAGGCTTTTATCACTGCCAAAGAAGATATGACTTTACATTATGTAACTGGATCGGCAAAGATTCATAACTCTTGGGATACGAATGGTACAATTGTACCAACGTATATGTTTAGTCCGGAAGGTACCTATCTTGGCATGAATGAACTTAATGGTATGATCTTTGGTTGTGGAGAATTTTCTGGTCATATTATTTATACGATTAGGACTGTAGCTGTGAATACGCCCACTCCTCCTGATGTAGATCCAGATCCGGGTATTCCAGAAGTACCTGATACACCAGAGCCAGAACCGGAAAAACCGAATCCTGACGATGTTGTACCGGATGAAATTCCGTCTACTGGTCCAGCAGAAGTGGTTTTGGCAATAATTTTGGTTATCTTGGTAGTATGTGGTGGTGTCTATTGGGCGGCAACACATAGAATGGTGACGAAAGTGACCAAGAATGCTAAGGGCCGTAAGAAGAAATAGGGAATAATTAATAGTAGAAAGAGCCTCAGATAAGCCGGGGCTCTTTTGGTTGTTTTTTTCTTGATATGGTCCAGTTACACGTTAGTTTAACACGAGTAGAGTCTGCCTGATTTTTCTTGGTGACCAAGTTTCTATAGCATTGCATAATTGTATCTATATATTTTATTATGCTACCCCATCTCCGTGATCCATTAATTATCTACTGTTACACTTAGAAATATAACTCAGGTTACTCATTTTATTTAAAACTTCAAATAGTTGTTACCAGGCTTAGAGAGTTAGGCGCTTAGGTATTCATTTTGGATCTTATGATATAAGACTAGTTCCTCCCCACTAAAACCCTAGCACTACTTTCTCAAAGTGCTTATACTGTCATTGTAGCATAGATTTGTTAAAAAGTCAATAGTTATTTCATGAAAAATCTTAATAAAAGTGGAATAATAGATTGCGGTAGGTATTTTTTGGAACTTACTCTGGAAATATTGATCTAAGGTCGGTTTTTAATCTTAGTATGTTTTATCAACCTCACCTACCAGACGGACGAGGCAGAGAGGAAAGACAGCGGAGAGAGAAACCGTAGACTCGACCACTGTAAGTTGATGAATAAAGATAATCAGTAATAAAGAAGAAATTATAAGCAGAATTGGCAAAGTTGGAGGTGGAGGCGCTCCAGAAAATGCCATTAACACCCAGAACTCTGAGGGAAGTTGTATCAAGATGAATGGCGCCGCTACGGGTAAAATTAAATAGCGAGGCAGCGAGTAAAGAAACCATACCAACGTAAAAAGGGATCCGGAAAATGAGGATAAGTGGCTGGATTAATGTGGGGGATATAGGTTAAGTTAGGTTCGATGGCGGCGGTACGAGACCAGTAGTTGCCGTGATGCTCGAGTACTCTAATGGAGCCTGTACCAAATTCGACATTGCCGCTACGGGTAAAATAGAGAGACGAGACAGCGTGTAGTGAACCCATACCAATG
>CANOGH010000021.1 GCA_947565505.1 uncultured Candidatus Saccharibacteria bacterium
GTCTCCGCTTGAGAGCATCATATCCATCACCCGGAGGTCTGCATCACTGCTTGCGAAAATCTCTAAAGTTAATTCGTTTGACTTTGGGCAAATCCCTTCAAAAGCAATTTCTTGATAAATCGTCTCTTCGCCTATTGGAAATTCTTGCTTCCAGATGTTGATTCCATCAGTTAGGCTAATCTTGGCGCTACCGACCGCTGTTTTGTAAACCCGACAGGAAAACGAATACACTTGTTCGATCTTGCCTTCTTCGCTTGCTACTACTGAAACCACTTGAGAGATTGTTGCGTTAGCCAATCTAATTAATTGTCCACTCAGTGCACCATGATTATTTGCGTCCGCGGTCGGTAAGACCTCCAAAATGCTGTTATCTGATAAATCCCAGTGTGTAGGATTACCATCCGAATCATTAAAATACATAGCAGAGTTTTTGATCAAATTATTTCCGCCTGAATTTTGCACAGAAGTAATTACGCTAGAAATGTTTTGAGTTACTTTGGTGAAGTTCTCGTTCACTTTACCTTCGAAGGATTGCTGGGAGGAAACTAGAAACTCAATTTCTTGGTTGGCTTTATCGACTTTTGCTGAGGTTTTATTGAGGGTTTTTATAACTGATCCTGCGTAATTATAGTTTGTCGAGGTTTCGTTCAATTCAACTGAGGCAATCTTGCTTTGCCAAGCGTTGGGATTATCATAGTCTCCGCCTAAAAATGTAAGATTGTTTGTCATTACATAGGTTTCAATTAGGCTATTATTAAAATCTCTATATTGTACTTTTTGCCCAGGATACAATTTTTTTAACCCAATAGTCTTTAGTTCAAAAATTCGGTAACTAAAACCATTAACCTGATTAAAGATTGGCTCGATTAAATCTTGCTCACGTTCATAGAGAATTTGATTGTCGTCTATTCTCAATTCATATGGATTATCTGGAATTTCCGCAGGAAAAACAATATTATCCTCTACAGCGCCACGCCCCAGAACTACTACATTAATAGGTGAGCTTTGCTCTTGTTGAGTTAAACTAAACCAGTCTAAAATTTCATGCTTAGTATTTTCAAACCACTTGATATGAAGCCTATTACTAATGATCTGTGCGAAACCACCTGCTGCACCAGCAATTTCTGCAACCGCATTCCGAAAACTAGCATCTGCTGCCAGGAATGGTTGTGCTTCCAAGGAAACTTCAGAATTGGTAAAGGTTGGAGTGGCTAGCTCTACGCCCACCTCATCGCAAATAGCCTGCAACCATTCGCTGACCGTCATTGGAAAGGTTTTCGTAATATTATATGCCTGGTCGAATTTATGCGCTAAATCGTAACATTTCAATTCAATTGTGACTTCGCCTTGAGTTTCCGGTGCGTCATAGACATATAAATCACCCATTTTTGTTTTGATCCAGCTATTTTTGAGATTATTATACCTCTTGCTATAATTGATCAGCTTAATTGAAGCGGTATTTAATGCAAAAGATCCAATTACCTGTTTATTACTAACGATTGAACGCTCTATTTCAAATTTTTGAATATCACGATCTTCTATGTTTTCAATTAGCGCCATTATATTCCTCCATACCCTGTCAGCTCGATCTCGAATGGTTCGTAAAGAATATTATCAGTATTGTTGTCTAGTGGATATTTTCTAATAGCAATGTCGGGTTTTTTAGCATAAACATCAACTGTCTTGAAGGTGTTTTCGTATTTCTCAAAATAAGTTAGCTTAAATTTTACTTCTCGAATGATCCGAAGCATTGGATACAACTCTGCCTGAGTCAATGCTTTTATAACCTTGAGCTTCATGCTTGGAATTTCAGCTTGACGTACCCGAAAGAGATAGCCTGTTGTAATTCCACGCTCAGCTTTTGCTTCAAGATCGTTAAGTATTGGAATTAAACCTCCTCCTTCTATCCATTCCCATGGAATCTCAAAGTTCTGACTACTATCATTCGTAGATATTTTAATTTTGTTCATACTGCTCCTATCTTATGAACGAATATTACATCTTCGTTCATATATTAGCTTACAAAAAGTGGACGACCTATCATTTGTTCTTCAAGTCGAATACCCCTAATCACCTGTTTTTGCAAAGTTTCTTCACCGATTTTAGTAACTAGAGTGAGATTATCTATTACTACGCTCTTATCACTGCTTGATTCTTCGCGAACAATTTGGCGCATCAAGTTCTCAGGCGTGACAATTTCTGGATTACTTCTGGCACCAGCATATTCACCAATTTGCGCTACCATTGGAGCATATGCGATACCACCCGTAGCAAGCTTTGGAATTTGTGGTACGGCCAGTGGGTTATATCCCCAAAGCCCTTGAAATGGCTTGAAATCCAGAATACCAATATTTCTAATCCCATTTAGAATCCCGTTTATAGTGTTAAATGGCACAGAAATTACTTTATTCAAACCACCAATGATTGCATTTACAATAGTCGTAAAGGCATTCACAATACCGTCCTTGATTCCTGTGAAGATTTGACCGCCGGTCGAGAACACCTGCTTGACCTTCTCCCATGCTCCACGAAAGATGTCGCCAAACCAATTAGCAACTCCTCCAAATACCTGTTTAATACCTTCCCAAGCTCCACTGGCGGCATTTTTCATCCAATCCCAAACTACGCCGACAACTTCCTTAACTTGCTCAAAAATATTACCAAACCAATCGTCGATACCGGAGAAAATGCCAGTAATTGCATCCCAGGTACCCTGTGCTAAATTGTCAAAAGATTCAAACGCTTTTGTGATATCTCCGTCAACTACTGCAGAGATTAAATCTGCTACAAATTTGAAGGCATCAGCAATAAATCCGATTGCTACACATACCGCATGAATTTGGGGTTCTAGATAAGTTTTGAGTAGTTCAACAATGAAGTCTATAATAGGTTTTATAAACTCCCAAACTTTGGAAACTGCTTCAATTATACTATTGATTGCTGGAATAATTTTTTCTTCTAAAACAGGCTTTATGTATTGTTCATACATAATAGCGATCCACTCGGCGAACTCATGTACTTTTTCTATTAAGAACTTTACGGCATCTGACACTAGTAAAATTGCATTCTGAAAATCCTCGCTAAGCACCCAATTTCTAATCGTTCCGGCGATGTTATCGACTAAACTAAAGATTTCATCTAAAATCCCTTGTAGTGCGATGAGCATATCATAACCGTTAATATCGAATGCAGTCTCAAAAGTGCCAGCAATGCCGCCTATAATATCGAAAACTTTTGTTAATATTTCAAAGACCTTCTCAATGCCGGTTTGAAATTCCGGAGACAGAGCAAATTCTTTTAACTTTTCAGCAATTTTGCAAACAACCTCCAGAGCTTTATTAAATGTCGCTAGAATTGATTCGATTAGTTTCTTGCCGCGACCGTTTTCGTCCCATGCTTTCTTGATGGATTTTGCGATATTCCCAATAGTCAAATTGATTTCTAACCAAATTCCCAGAAGATTTTCTGCGATTTGTTCACCTAGGCCACCGCTCCAAACCTCCAAGAAGGTCCTACCAATATCTAAAGCCAAATCTTTTACGCTGCTTAAAGCATATCTTAATGATTCGATTACTTTTGCGCCTTGAGATGTCCAAGCTACCTTGAATGGCTCAAACAGTGTCGCCAATACATCTTTACATTTATTGAGAAAATTCAAAAACCCTTCATCCCAGACAATTTCATTATTAAAATCCAGTCCACCAGAGCCTCCACTATTATTTGACGCATTCTTCGATGAATCATTAACTTCTAAATTATCAAAACTTGCAAGAGCACCTTCAGCATTCTTAGCGGATTCACCAACTGCGTTTAGCGCTTGAGATTGAGCATAGAGCGCATTTGCACTATTCTTTGCTTGGCTAACGGTTTTTCCAAAAAGAGACGAAATAAAAACTGCGATTGCGCCAGTTATTTTAGATAATGCACTCATAAGTGCATTAATTGCGGGTAGCGCTACGTTATAAATAGGTGCAAAAGCCGTCATCAGGTTGACCTTAATTTGATTGAGGGAATTTGCAAAGTCAGCATTACCACTAATTAAATTTTTCATACCAGAAGCGAGCGAAGCTAAACCTTGCCTCAATATATTAAAAACGAAGGCAGTACCAGCTAATTTAGTAATGCGATTCTTTAATTTATCAATCTTTGAGCCAATACCTTCAAAGTTCTTTTTAAGCTCGCCCTCTTTCCCGCCAAAAACTCCACCGAGCTTGAGTTTAAATAAGCCTAGCAGTTTATCCTTAAGGCTGGCGGTGCGTTTTTCGGTATCATTTAGAGCTGACTCTAATAGTTTGATTTTGTCCGCCAGATTTTGCGCTTCGATGGAGTTTTCTGGGTTGAGACGAATACTGGCTATTTTTTCTGGTAAATCTAAGCATTTTTGGTTCAAAGCATCAAATTGTCGTCCTAGCTTGGCATTTTCTGCTACCAAGTCAGCTAACTTTTGTTTCGCGGTTTCATAGTACTCGGTATTAGCTTGATTTGGGTTAGTGTTCATTTTTGTCTTTGCTCTCGAAGCGATTTCACCCTGAATATCTATTGCTGACTCTTGCTGATTTAATATTTCTTGCAATTTTATTGCTTCTTTTTGCGCATGTTTTAGCTCACTCTCCATTGCCTTGAGTGAAGCCGGCGCAATATCACCTGACGCTAACAAATCATATTGCTGCTTTAAATTCTTGATGGCTAAGCTTTGCTTGTCTAACTGTTGTACATTATCATCAAAATCTTTGAGTATGGCTTTAGCTGTTTTGGCGCTAGTCTGTTTTAACAGTTCAAAACCTTTTTTAGCTCCATCCGTTAAAATCTTAGCGGAAATTCGAATTTTCCCATCACTCATTTTTGTTCTCCTTCGAGCAGCCTCATGAATTCTTGTTCTTCTTCACTTGGCTCATCATCATAATCTAAATCCAAGAGCTCTCTCGACCTATTAAATATTTCTCGCTCTTCTTTGGTTAGTTTTCCGCGGTTTCTTTTATCCCTTAAGCTCACCATGTTTGAGAAAGCACAATCTGCATTGACATCAGAAAATAAGTAGACAAATTTCCACCAATGTAAAAAATCTACCTCCTCTAAATCAATTTGGTGAGTTTGCTTGATCGCCGAGTAAATATACTGGCTATCTTTTTCAAAACTGTAAACTCGTTTTGTAGTAGCATTTTCGACTCTGGGCTTTTCTCCCAAATTAAGAAATTCTATGCCACGCTCAATTGCCAACAAAATATTGTCATCAGGTACAGTTTTATAAAGCCGCCTGATCAAGATTTCATATTTATCTGTAATTGATAAATCACCATCCTCAAAAGCTTGAATGATTCTAATGCAATTACGAAAATCTGCGTTAATGTCATATATCTTTTCATCTAGGCGAATTTTGCACGGAAATTTGTCCGTCAGAGCGTTCACATTACATCACCCTCAGTTTTATCAAGGTATTTATTTACGCGCTCTTTTTTCGCACTCTTAAAATATGGGATTACAGCTTCAATGAAATTGCTTAGCAGCTCTAAATCGTGTCCGCCTTGAAAAATAAGTTCGCTTGTGCCGTTTCCAAAAATCCGATTTATTTTTTCAGAAATCTTGTCAACTTGTTCTACGACAAAACTAGTAAATTTGCCAATCTGGTCAAAATTGTTTTGCGCGTCTTTGTATTTTTCTAATGATTCCAATTTGCCTTCCGGAATATTACTTATTTCTTTTACGGAATCGTAATTCTCGGAAATTTTCGTGATAATATCACCGATAGAGAGTAGTTCATTATAAGCACCAATATCTTCGGGATTAAAAGTAATTTTCCCAATGTTTTCATCATTCTCATTTGTGAGATCTATAGTTTTAACCTTAGATTTAAGCTTAATTGCTGACATTTATTTCTCCATTAAAAATATGGAGCGCTATCGTTAAGTCTCGCTCCATATCTTATAGTTGTTTAATTTTAATAATTAGGCGGTCGTTTCTGTAAATTTAGCCGTAGCTGGGTTAAACGTGCCATAAACGCACTCGCCGACCCAGTTAATATCAAATGGGTCAGAAACGCCAGTAGTGTCTCCGCCATGAGACTTAAGGTCGATAGCCCCAGTTTGTTTGAACGCGGAATATTCTCTAGCCTCAGTAGGCTCTTCATACAACGAAACCTCAAGGAACTCATGTTCAAGCTCGGATAGCTCTGAGCCGTTAAAATAAATATCGTGCAGAATTTTAGACAATTTGTAGTTCGAGTCTTGCTTATATGGGTCCACGGTTGTAATGGCGTTTCCCTTGGTAATTTCAGTAGAGCTTACTCCTAAAACATTCTTAGTAGAGTTAACCTCGTTATTAAGGGTGCGCGCCATATTGTCGTTATCTTTACCGATCTTCTCCCATTCTGGGCTTTCCTTTGTTCCTACATTAATAAAGACGATATATTGCTCACGTTTTGCCTTCATTTTTATCTCTCCAAATAAGTTAGTTTACATTGAATTTGATAGCGAGCGTGTCGACCACTATCGTTTATACCAAACAAATATCCACCAGTTGTTACCTCGATGGATTCCACTTGGCGGTTTTCCCCTAAATCGGGGAATTGGTTATTTCTATTATTCTCTTCGAGCCATTCACGAATATTCTCTAGCAGGTGAAGATTGTCTATATTCTGCCGATTTGTGTCAGTTGCATAGAAACTGCGACTAGCGAAAACGAACAAAAATTGGCATTCTCGACTACCGTCAACGAAGTTTTTGACAACTGGTGTTGCTGGCGTTTCTTCAACAGAATAACTTCCCACATCACTGCTCAGAAAATCCACTTTTACCTTTGATAGCTTCCCCAGTTCTGGGCATTCTTCAAAATATTCTTTCACGGCTTCAATAATTGATGGTTTCATCTTACTCCTTTATCTACCACAGATTGAACCTCGGCTATGATCTCGTCTTGATGGTCAGCCCAAGCTCGCTCGCCCCACATGCGTCCTCTTCTGCCGCCTCCGTGATACTTTAGTTTTCTGCCACTGCGCACTTTTTGTACCCCTTTTCGACTCCAAAAACCATCTCGGTTTTCGCCAGTGTAGGTTGGACTAAAGAAAGCTCCTTTCCCAGTCTCTGGATCCACCATCAGCTCACCGAAGTATTGGTAGCGGGCATAGGGAGTATTCCAAACAATTTCACCGCTACCTATTGTAGTTGAGTTGCGCCCGCTTCCAAGCAGGACCCTATTCTTAACTGGAACATAATCATCGCAATATTTCAGGAAGCTCTCATCTAGTTGTTGCTGCGCCCTGCCGCCATCGTCTAGTCCTGTGTTTTTAAGCATTGACTGTGTTGTTCCTAAATCTAGCTCAAAGACCAATGTTCCTTCCATTACTATCTCCCGATTAACAGGTAAACTGGTCTATTACCATAATCCATTTTGTCGCAAGAAACTATTAGAAATGTTGGCTCACTTTGAACCAAAGAAGTACTATCTTCGTAATCGGCAAGAACCGAACCCTTACAAAAATAGCTACCTTCTTTTGGCTCAAATCCATTTGGCATGTTCTCGACTGGGACTATTACTTTGACGGAATTAGCTTCAACTTCGCCTTTGCTTTCTAGACTAATTCCTTTGATACTGGTACAGAATACCCCTTTAATAACAGTTTTGGTAAATTCCTCGTCAATCTCCTGAAATATGCTAATACTTTGATCAAACATAACTTACTCCTGTATAAAGAAGTCCTGTTTTGTCGAGATATATATCAACAAGAGGTGCATACGGAATACCATTAACATATTTAATTTCACTCTGTTGTTTATTATTGATGGAATATGAGTATGCACCAGCATAGCTTTCACTAGACTTTTGCAGGTCCTGTTTAGAATTAATAGCCTTAACCCCACCTAGCTCTACCAGATAGTCAATTTCGGCACAAATTGCCTTTTTCACCATTTCTAAAGTACTATCAGGAGCCTGTTTTAGGCTCTCTGATGTGCTTCTTGTGAGATACTCAATAAATGACTGCGCTACATCATTCAAACGGTCAAAATCATTGGATTCTGTGCCGTTATAAACGTCTTCGTAATATGATTGTTCAACAATCATACATTGCTCCTCTAAGATTTAGCATTCTTATCGGTATTAGCTTCATTAACCGATGCTCCGGAAGTTGCGGTATTGAGTTTAATTTGCACACCTAACGAGTTAGTAACAATCAAACCCCCAACAGAGCGACCTTGCAATGCGGAAGATCCGATATGCTTACCATCTGCAAGAGGATTAACACTTGGTGCAACTTCCCAAGTCTCATGCTTTTGAGTAAAACGAGTGTCATAGACAATAAAATCGACTTCGTCACCCATAAGATAGTTTGGCTTCACTGCAACGCCGTTAATCTTGCCAATCACGCCTTCACGGACTAAAGTTTCACCCAAAGTACCTGCGGTATTAGCAAACTTGTCATCGGTCAGTAATGCCAATT
Source organism: uncultured Candidatus Saccharibacteria bacterium (assembly GCA_947565505.1). Taxonomy (GTDB): domain Bacteria; phylum Patescibacteriota; class Saccharimonadia; order Saccharimonadales; family Saccharimonadaceae; genus Nanosyncoccus. The sequence continues at coordinate 8,432 of CANOGH010000021.1, forward strand.
CTACATCAGCGGAGACTGCAATGCGCATCTTGGCAACGCTCATACCGCGAGCTTTCATATTCTTGACTTCAGTAGCGATAGCCTTGTAAGCGTTCGACGTTGTAATTTTTGTAGTGTCTGACGAGGTAGTACCACTAGTCTTCAAGGTTGCGATAGCATCTTTTTCGTGCTTTAATCCGAGTGAATAGCCAGCACTTTCGATTCGCTGAGCAACTAGATCGTCCGGAACTGCATCCGCCTCGTAACCATCGATAAGCTCGTTCACACCATAGTGTTTATCCATAGGCATATCAATGTATTCAGTAGCGGACTGCGTCAATTCAATACCATTTCTAATATCGTAATCAGACACGGTTACTTCGCCATCACGAGATGGAATCTTAACTTGTCCAGTTACTTCGTTTCTGATTCCGTCCTCAGAAAAATCGTTATAAATGTTAGATTCGAGACGAGCGAGTGCGACAATTTGGGTCGCATAAGTCTCTTTAAGTTCATGAGTACCCCCAGTAGCTTTTGGATTCGCCATAATATCTTCTCCTTAATAATTAATTTTATAAATCTAATTCAGGGTGACGAGCTTTAAGCTTTTCCGTAACACTGTTAATCTTTGTAGCTGTGTTACGTTTTGCTGGTACTCCGTCAGTAGTGTGATTTATTGATTCAGAGTTCGTAAATTTTGGATTTTCTGCTAAAAAGCTCTGCAAATTTTCCTCAAAATCGCCTTCCATCTTGCTCACTTTGAATAGGACATAGTCAGCATCGTCTAGTTTTACACCTTGACTTAAAATCAGCTTTTCTTGCTTCAGGGAAGCATTCTCCGCTTCGATTGCCCTATATCTTTCAGCCTCTTCAGCTCGTTTTTCTTCTGCCGTTTTCTGAGATTCCTGCCACTCTTTATACTTGGCAAGCTCCTCTTTACTCGGCATTCCCTTGAGTTTTTTGGCGACCATAGCATCTGCCATTTTCTGAGCTTCAGCTCTCGTTACCATATCCTCACCACTGGCTTTATTTTCGTCTGTAGCTCCAGTGTCAGACGTCCCAACTCTTTCTTCGAGATTCTGGTTCTCGTTTTCTGTTGTTTTGTTATCTAATTCTGGCATAAGCCCTCCTTAAATTTAGTACCCGTTTATAGCCCGTCGGCGTTTAACCCGTTTTATATTCAAGACGAAGCGTGATTCGTCTGTGGTATTCTTTAAAAATACCATCCAACCTCACAGGAAAGAACGTATGAAGCTGGATGGTAGGTTTAAAAGATGATAAAATTCCCCCAATAATACTGGGGGAATTTTATACTTTATGGTTGCTGGCATCAATTATTCATCGACCCAATAGCTAATACACTCTTCAAAATTACCAAACCTTAACACATTATCCTTTAGATATACTAATAAAGTTGCTTCTTCATCTTTAAAATCTCGCCTGTTACCATTTTCATCGGCTGGGATAATTAAATACCTTTGACCGTCACCATCTTCTCCGATGTACTCTGCGTCATAGACTTCGTAGGCTGCCTGAATTGCTTTTGTTTCATACTCTAGCTTGGCTGGCATATGTTCTTGTGCCCATCTAGCTATTTGCTCGTTCGTCATTATTTCGCCTTTCGCATTACCTTATTAGCTATATTATAATCGATTTCTTTATCATCCACACGTAAGATACCAGGTTGAGTATTATGTTTTACTCCCTGTACAACTTGTGACCATTTGACGCGATTTAAATATGACATTATATTCACATCTCCTTGCACTACAGTATTACTTTGCGCATCGTAAATGGTTATAGCGTTATTCTTGTCAGTAAGTAGGTTTACAATATGTCCTGATGAATGTATTCCTGTTCCAGCGTACTGATATCTCATAGTATAGCGCGCATTAGGCACTAACTTTTCTTGCATCAACTTATAGAAGGAAACATTGTCCATCTTGTTATCGGCTATAGTATTAATGAGAAAATCTTTTCTTGTTATCTTAGTGCCATCTTTTTTGCACCATATACTCCAAGAAGCATGTGAAAGTTTCTCGAGTTCTGGATGACTTTTGTTGTTTGGGTGAGCTTCAACATTAAAACCTCTACGCCTAGCCTCATAAACTGCTACACAGGTTTGACAGTTCGTCTTATATCCATCAACACCTGTATCATTGAAATTTGGATTAACTTTGCCACTATCTGCCTCCTCATGAGCCATAGGTTTGCCTGCATGCTCACCGGCAATAGTCGGTTCATTTATTTTGGTCTCTGCTCCTCTGATTTGAGTGTTCTTAGACATCTTCTCATGTTCTTCAATGGTTCTCGTCCTAGCATAATCTCTACGCATGTCTGGATGATTATCGACAAAATCATTAAGCTTTTCGGTGCGTTGTTTGAGCTTACCTTTGGCTTTTTTGATGAGATCTTTGTCATCAATTTTCTTTGCGACAGCTAGCTCTTTCTTAGCTTTTCTGACATCTCGCTCTAGCTTACGCTGTTCTTGTGATTCTTGGTAGATACGCTCGTTTTCTTCTTCATTGACTCTGGTAGGAAGTTTAGTTACGCCCTCAATGTAGCTTGAAATGTGATGACGGCAATTCACTCCAGCTAAACCTTGAATATCACCATAGCCAGTAGCTTCAAACAGATTGGGATATTCGCTACTCGAACCATCAAGCATATAAACTTTACCTTGCCAACCTGCATGATTAGCAATGGGATTAGTTTTATGCACCCTAGCGCCTTTGTGTTGCGAAACATAAATTAAATTATGTCCAAGCTCACGCATATTATTCATCTGAGTTTCAAAGCTCGCTTGGTGTGCTCGGGTTAGAATATCCCGCCTCACCGTACCTTCGAGAGAATAGCGCACGATCTTACCGTTGCTACGCTCGTAGGTTGCGCCAGAAATACCCTTTTCTGCCATTTCCATCAGACCATGCTTGATGCTTTCTTGATAAGAATATGCACCAGAAGTGGTCTCAATGGTAGATTTTGTTAAAACATCCATATACGACTTTTCGGCGCTTTCCAAGGCTTTAGTATTAATGATTTTGATATCATTTTCTAAATTATTTAGGATACTGGACAAAGTATTGCGATTAGCTGTGGAATTTAACAAAGCATTCAAATTCGCACCTTTGAACTCTAACGCCGAACGAAATACCAATTCTTCCATCAGGTGTTTCAGCTCTTTACTAGACAATCCGGCATATTTTGCCAGGATTTTGACATTGGTTTGTTTGAAAGCACCAAATTCTTGCATTTTGTCTAAATACCATTCCAGAGAACCATCAATCGTGGGATAATTGTCAAATCTAGAGGCGATATTCTCCAGTAATTCAATTTCGATTTGGGTGTATAACTCCAGAATTGGTTTAAGTAGGACTTCTAATTCTGCCTCTTGCATTTTTTCTCCTATTCATTTTCAGGTTCCTCTACCAAAGCTTCTTTAGGCGTACGCTTGTCGATTTCTGAGACATATTTGATTGCCTGCTCTTTTTCCATATGGTGTGCTCTTACAAAATATTCGACCTTATCAATCAGCCCGGCATTATACTCAATTAAAGCTTGCCTTGCTTCGGCGTCCTTATCCTCAATGACACTGTCGTCAAAGACAATCGAAATTGTTTGATAGTTAATTTTCGCCAGCTCGCAAACAGCTACAACCATGTCATAAAGCACATCTCTCAGGATAATTTCATGACTTACCTTTGAACGGAAAGTGTCGGAATTTTCGGAAATTACCTCTGTAGCGGTTTTTGCCGCCTTAGTACCGTCAAATTTGTAAAAATCTTGTCCTAATCCTACACCAGAAGACAAATAATTTAATTCGGTATTTATGGATTTAATATGCTCTTCTGTTCTCAAACTAAAATCTATATCTTTAACTGGCTGATTTTCCATGCCGTTAATCGCCATAAAAGTTGCATCATCGGTATCAAAAAATTGAATATTTTCGCCTGTAGTGGGGTCAATTGCACTTTTCACGGCACATCGGTCAATCAAGATACGTTTTTTGCCCATCTGAAACTCATTGAAGAATGAATCATATTTAAAATCCAAAGCCTTAAGATTATCAACCCGATTTGCAAAAATTGAAATTCCCATCGGGCTGTCTAAATCCAAATTATTTACAATATTTGGACGATAAATCTGGAAATGTGGGGTATTGGTTTTATACTCTATCTGTGGTTCAAGATTGAGATAATAACTGCCTAAATCAATTTCAGTACCTAGATCGTCAGCGTTTTTGCTTTTATATAATTTATGCTGTTTTACATAAACTGTACCGTCAAATTTATGAATCGTCACCAGGGAAACCCAGATATCTTTATTACCTTCTTTATGCTGACTGCGACTAATTGTGGCGACTTCGTTGATATACGAATTATTATAAGAGATGGGAATTATTAAATCTGCATCGATATAATCCAGTAGAATTTTTCCATTCTGAATATATTCTACGAGCATACCGGTTCCTAGCGCTAAAGTCTTTTCGATAAATTTTGGCAGATTGACGCCTAGACTATTCTGTTTATTGTCCAAAATCTGCCATAACTTTTCGGTATTTTCTGGATTATCCAGTTCAATTTTAGTCTTCTCCGACCAAATTAATCTTGTCATATCCTCGCAGATTTTCTTCGCCATATTCATGGTTAAACGTTCATAAGTACGCTTAGACCCGTTCACGAGTTGCCGCGAATAGGTATGAAACTTATCAACATTGCCACGGTACCATTGCATCCAAATTGCAATATAATCTTGCATGTCACTAGCTACCGTATTCATACCCTGGCTCGCCAGTGCCTTATTGATACTGTCGTATAATTTCACGACATCTCCTTTCTTTAATTTAATCTTTTAATCTAAGTTTCCGTAAATTATCCGCTACCCAATACTGAAAAACATCACAGGTGTGATCCGCATAATAATACGATGAATCACCAGAAAATGCGTTATAATATGTTTCACCTTTTATCTCTTTCTCTGATTTGTCAGGCTCGGGTTTACCACGCTCAATCGAGCCTTCTTTGTACATATAATTTTTAGCTTCCGTGAGAAAAATCTGGTTATTCGAATTGTTCAATACGAAAAATTTACCTTTAGCAAGAAAATCTTGTGTATAATCAATTAAAGTTTGCTTATTCTTGCCTTTATTGACCGGATTTAGCCTTTCACCATAATCTTTATAAAACTGATTTCTAATTGCGCCTTCTGCACTATCAATGGTTTGTCTATCAATACTGGCGTGCCATTTTTTGCACATTTGAATCTGGAAGTCACGCAAATCCCTAGATAACTCACTCGGCGCTTTCTTAACCGGTTTCTCGTGCGGAGAATAGTAATAAGTATCAAGCAAAACCCATCTATCGTCCGACAGGTAACCAAAACATCCGCAGGTAGTTGCTGAAGTTTGATGTCCGCCATCAATTGAAAAGTCTAAATAATAGACTTTTAAGCCCTGTTTTTTAATTTCTTCTTCGGTGAGAATATTGATATGGTCAAAGTTATAAATTAAACCTTCCATACCAATCACTTCTCCTAAATACATCCAGTTGTAGCGCCTTTCATCGAACTCTTTGAGCCGCTCAGTCTCCCTGAAGAACATTTCTCCGAGCCATTCCTTCGGGACTGTGCGATAATCACTTTTTACTACCTGATATCCTTCTAATCTTTTTGCTTCTGCCCACCGATTAACCCAATCGAATTTATTCTTAGGCGGATTATAGGTATACAGTACTGAAAACCAATCATTGTTCCCACGAGAAAACGTCGCTACAATATTGTCGATATCCTCTGGGCTATCAAATTCGGTTAATTCTTCAAACCATACGAGCTTAAATGGTGTGTTTTCGTCAATCATGCCCTTTAGTTTTTCGTAGTCATCCGCGCCGGCAAAATAGATTCGATTGCCGTTATCGAGCTGAATGCCTAGTGGTGATAAACTAGCTTTATAATCTACGCCCTCGCTTAGTCCTAAACGTTTCAAAGCGCGTTTAATTTCTTTATAAACCGAATCTCTGAGACTTTTCTGGTAACGACGAATACAAATCGCTGCACAATTTTCTTCTTTCAAGAGATGATAACAAATTTTTAAAGCATTTTTACTAGTTTTAGTCGAACCACGTCCGCCCTGGTCAATTTGATGTAAAGATTTGCTCTTGAACGTACTCCAGAAATGAGGCGCGATAATTTCTTTTAACCTAATCTTCTGGCAAGTCATCGATAATCTCCACTTTATGTTTTGCCTCTTCTGTTATCGGATGGTTTTTAGGACTAAAACCTAGCATATCCCTGATAAATTCTGCGGCACGTACATTGCCATCGAGTGCTTCATTGAACATAGCTACATTAACCAACATTAAGTTGTTGATATCCTTTTCAGGAACACCAAGCTTCAATAATCTATTGTGGGATGTTTTATTATTTACGTCCAAACTAAGTAATAGTTCTAACTGCTTTCGCATGTCGCGTTTTTTGCGTCTTACTTCTGCACTTTTCTTTCCTCCGTTACTGCCTCTTTTTCTTGCTTCGCTCTTGCTTAAAACGGGTTTTAAATTCCCGTTATTAGCCATCTTTTATGTTTTCCTCCATGAATATCCTTTCACCCACAAAAAAGCAACCACCTCAAAATGAGATGATTGCGATTGATTCTGGTTTAATTATAACATATTCGTAAGTTTTGTTATACCACTACTAATTTCCTGAATGGAGCTTCATCTCGATCCGGTAAAGCTTCCTTCCAAGCTCCGGCTCCGGGGCCAGTAAGCTTGATACCTTGCACATACATCGGTGCATCAGGGTTATTGGTCGATAAAGAATTGTTGTCGGTTGGCGGGTTAGAATTTTCTGGTATGTAAATTGTTCCCGTAAAGTTATCACAACCGTGCATGAAATAGGTATTATCGCAGTCGCAGCCTACTAGTGGGAGCTTTATTGCCTTGAGATTTTTAGCATGAGCACAGAAGTATCTTCCTACGCCAAGAGTACTTCCTTCTATTGGAATACAGCCACTGAGATCGATTAGCTCTAGGTTCATGTATCCATAAGCCTGACTATTACCACCACAGAATCCGTTATATATAAGATCCACTATGCCTTTGATCGTAAAGCTTATAAAATCTTGTTTTAGTATTGCAGCCGTTCTGTATCCTGCAAGGGGGACTTGGACGGTACTTCTGGCAAGCGAAGTTTGACAAGCGCTAGGTAAACTGGAACCGTATTCGGGTAAACAATAATCAATGAGTTTTGCCTCTTCGCCTGTCGGAGTGCCGTTATCATCAAACATTTTGATAGTAGTTACAGTTACATTGCTGCTTGTTACCTCACCTGAGGATTCTTGAGGAATACTAGAGACTGCCGCGAAGAGATTATTAGTATTCTTGTTTGATGGAACTAGGCCGCCTTTAGCCGCAATTACATCGTAAGCATTTTTAATATCCGTATTCAACTCTGTAATTAAATCCGTAGTCGCCATGTTAATTTGCTCCTGTTCCAGAGATTAGCGTTGTTAAAGCTGTATTAATCGGTCCGATGACGGTCTCTATAGTAGAATCTACATCGACGCTTAATTCTCCTGTCTCTGAGAGAGCTAAACCCTCTCCAAGGGATTTAATATCTGGGATATTATCTAGTTTAGTTTTATCGACGGGAGACATGGCGCCACTGATAGCCTGCGTGGCATTAGGGATAGGGATAACTGTAGTGCCGTAGCACTTTCCCGTAGATGTGTCATATACTGGAATACTTAAATTTAACGCACCGTTTCTATTCTCCCATTTTATAGGGTGGGTTGCGTCCGTACCATAAATTTTTGGTGGCAAAATATATTCACTCCCGCCTCCACTTATTTGTGCCAGTTCTGTATTATTGAACTCCTCGCCCGAGGTAAAATCAGCAGTAGCAGAATAGATCTTACCCTCATACACAATCAATTCACCATAAGTGTAGGCTGTATTAGGCTGCCAATTACGGTTCTTGAGCGTAATAATTACTGTATCATCAATTACGCCAGGCTCGCCTTTAGGTCCAGGCTCACCAGTATCACCTTTCAGGCCTCGTTCACCCTGAGGACCAATATCGCCCTTATCTCCTTTATCTCCTTTTTCGCCAGGTATTCCGTCTTTACCTTTTAGGCTTTCTAGCCATTCTGGTTCAGCACCAGTAAAGCCGTTCGACAAGGCTATCTCGTAAGCGGACTTGCCGTCTGCTCCCTTTTCTCCAGGCGTGCCATTACTACCTGGGTCTCCCTTCTCGCCTGCCGGACCTTGGGGACCAGTTTCGCCACGTTCGCCTTTCTCTCCTCGTGGTCCTGGTTCACCTTTTTCACCTTGAGCGCCGTCCTGACCATCTCGTCCAGGTTTACCATCGACACCATCTTTTCCTGGCTCACCTTTTACTCCTGCTTCGCCTGGGTCTCCTTTTTCTCCTTTGAATACTCCGCTATCAAGGCTAGTCTCAACGTCTTCTATAATCTTATCAATTTCGCCTAATTTGTCGTTAATAGCTTGCTCATAGATTTCTGCTTGTGACGGAGTCAAGTCGAGGGAATTCTCTATGTCAGCTGTATATGAGCCTAGATCGACAAATACTTTTACTGGCGTAGGTGAATAGCGCAGTTTAAGTTCATCGGTCTCTAGATCTACACTGTAAGCATATACGCCAATGAGGCAGGAACCTTTATCGGTTAGGACCTCAGCAGGGATTTCTGCACGATTATCAGTAATTGGCATCTCGTAAGTCTTAGCAGTTTTGGTATTCTTAAATAAGGCTTTCTTAACCAAGCCATCGTAGCAAGAAACAAAATCAAAAGTACAGTCAGTAACTTTGTATTCGCTCTGGTTCAAGATGCTAGATTCGATAATCTCTAGTTTGTTCTTGGTTACGCTAAGTTTCATCAGGTGCCTCACTATTAACTTTGTCAAACTTATTTCTGCGGGAATTCTTCTGTTCAGAATTCAATTTTGCAATTTCGTCTTTGATTTCTACGGCCAACATGGGGAGTGTACTTAAAATTTCTCGTCCCCGTTTATCGTCAAACTCATAAGTTTTACCACCAAAATAAGTCAATTTTGAATTATATTTATCATTAACATTCTTCTTAAAATATAAAAACATAAATCCTCCTTCAAGATATCAAAAAAGCACCCGATTTTCGGATGCTAAATTCATTTTACTAATTGTATTATACTAAAATGGATATGTAAAGGGCATGAAATTGCACGTTTTTTGCTTTTACTGAAGTTCAATTACAGCTTCACGACCAGAAATAATATTTGGCTTAAAGTGCATCTTAAGCGTGGCGCTACCCTGAGGAATTTCATATACAATAGAACCAGTTTTTGTACCGCCAGGTGTCAATTCACCAGAGCTAAGACTGTCGTCGGCCTGAGCAAAAGCGGCATTCATATAATCAATTAACTCGCCATTTTCCGGCTCAATTTGCCAATATAAAGCGTTGTAACTACCATTTTCACTGGACGTATTATGAATTTTCAAATCCACTTTTACATATTCTTTTCCGTCTTTAGGTGAAAAAATATCTGATGTAGGTTGGTAATCGCGTGTAACATTCACTACAGAGACCTCTTGATCTTCAATTGCAACAACGTCTCCAACTTTAAATACATCCTGTTTATTGGTAGTAGAATTATTTGTAGATGTGTCAGTGGCTGTTTCGCCCACTTTTTTTGGATCTTTTTCACTACTTGCAATCGCTCCCCCTACACCAATAATAAGTACTACAATCAGTATCCAAAACCATGCTTTTTTATAAACTGGTTTCTTTTCTATTTCGTCTCTTTGTGCCATAATATCACTTTCTGCCCTCAAAAAAATGGGCTAATGTTTTTAATGCAATCGTCAAATATACATTTAGAATCTCATCATCATAAGATAAACAAACATTAACCCATTATTGATAATGAGAACAAACTAAACTGTATATTTGACACTTTTATTGTATCATATAAACAGCGCTTTTATAAGCTTAGCTCGTCTAGAATATCATTAGGAAATAGTGTAGATTTTATATTATTAACAAGAAGTTTCTTATTACGAGAAACTGTTGCAATATCACAATTATATATTTCTGCACATTCTTCATAGGTTTTATGCTTGAAATACAAATTTTCTATCAAGCCTGGATACTTAGGGTTTTCAAAAACACGGATTAAACGGTCAATTTTGTTTATAATCGCCGTTGTACGAGCATTAGTTTGTAATAAATCATTGACTCTTTCTTCTATTAAAACTAAATCATTTTCAGCATTATTGGTCGATATGCCTTCAATGGTAATAATCGATCCGCTCTTTTTTGGCAATCCAAATTCTTGAAGTTCTTTAATTTCCAGATCGTTCTCTTGAATAGATTTTTGTAGATTATTGTAGTTATAAAGTAATAACTCTGTATTACTATAGGAATTATGCCTTTTATCTTGAATCAAACCCCGATTCTGCAATTCTTCAATTACCGTTTTAACAATTTTGTCAATTTCCATTCTATCCATTTTTCCTCCTCAATCAATATCTCCGCCCTCGGATTATCATTATCAACTCCACCAAAGGAAACGGTTAATGTTT
>CANOGH010000022.1 GCA_947565505.1 uncultured Candidatus Saccharibacteria bacterium
GTCCATACTACAAAAATGGGTATTGATAGAATTAAGAAAAATCTTAAATTAGATGCAAATGATGTAGTTGAATATTGCAAAAATAAAGTCATAGATAAGAATTGTAATATTTATAAACAAGGCAAAAACTGGTATTGTGAAATTGATAATATCAAAATAACAATCAATTCATATAGTTATACAATTATTACAGCACATATTATTCACTAAATCACAATCTGTCGCTCGTAGGCTTGTCGTAGCCTAGAGACGGCTCGTTGGCTACCGACTTCGCCTTACTCGCGCTTCGCGCTCCCGCGTTGCGCTTATTAGGGGCGGCCCTGCGCCATCTGACTTTCATGGCTTCGCCACTATCTGCCTGCGTCGCTCGGAAACTTGCCTGCAAGCAGTCAGTTTCGCTCGCTTTTCTCGTCATTTCGGTATCATTCATGATTCCGATTGTGTAAATACATAAGATAGAGCGCAAATGGTATAATTAGTATAAAATTATGGAGTTATAAGAATGGAAGTATTTACCTATATTGTGTCTATTTCGCTACAAGTAGCAGGTGCATTACTGTTGATGTTTTTCTCTTTATCTACAAAAAGAAAACAAGTCATTGGACGGTTCGTAAATAAAAATCTAGTCATCAGAGATTCAGACGAAAAGTTAAAGTATGATACAGAAGAATTGAAAAATACTTTCAGAATTGCTTACTTAAACAAGTTTTCGTTTGGTTTTATTGCATCCGGCTATTTGCTCGGAATATATGGGAATCTAAAAGATACTAATCTCTTATTCGTTATGGTCGGAGTTATATTGGGCAGTGTAGTTTTAATGCTTATTGCTTATTTTTCAACTTCGTTAATTTTGCACTTTTCAAAAAGTATAAAACAACTACTTACCGAAGCGGAACTAACAGAATATGGACTTGAACCCAACATGACTATTGCATCAGCCAAAGAAATTGACGAGATGTGGAATAGAGCATAGCGAAAGAATGACCCCTACAACAGGGGTCATTCTAATTTGCTCAACGCGTTGAGCAAATCAACTATTCGTCTTCTACATCTTCTTCGGCAAGCGCATACAACTCGTCAAGTTTGGCCTGCAAGACATTCTTATCTATCAACTCGGTTTCGTATTTTGCCACAAGCGTTGCGCTCAAATCCTTGTTCATAGCATACTCTACCACTTTGTTATCTTTATCTTTGCAGAGAATGATACCAACACTCGGATTTTCGTTCGGCTTTTTCACATCTCGGTCTAGGGCTTCAAGATAAAAATTCATTTTTCCAAGATATTCCGGCTTGAACTCGTCAATTTTTAGTTCAAAGGCTACCAAACACTGCAAACCACGATGGTAGAATAATAAGTCAATATAGAAATCATGATTACCAACCTGCACATGATATTCTTCGCCCATAAAAATAAAATCGCACCCAAACTCCAAAATAAACTGCTTCAAGTTATCTAAAATCGCCTTTTGTAGATCGCGTTCCAAATACGATTCGGGCAAGTTTAGAAACTCCAACATATAATTATCGCGTATAATGCCGGCATCTTTAATGCGTGCAGGTAGTCCTGATGGGGCATTTCCGTCCGATAGTTTTAATCGCTCATAGTAGCAACTATCTAATTGTCGCTCTAATTCGCGTGCGCTGTATTGTTCTTTGACGGCTAGTTCAAGATAAAATCTGCGTTCCTCGGGAGTTTTAGTTTTGTTGATAATGTGAAGATTATTTGACCAAGTATTAGTGCGGAGTAAATCGGCAACTTCCGGCTGGTCTTTATAAGTTTCGTAAAAATACTTCATCCGGCGAATGTTTTGACTAGAATAACCCCTTGCGCCCGGTTCTTGCGACAAAATATATTCCGATAGTGAATCTACCGTTGAATTACCCCAACCGTCCGCCGCAATCTTTTCAGAAACATACTTACCAATTTGCCAATACAAATCTATGACGACACTATTAACCGCACTTGCAGCCTTATATTGCGCTTGCTTAATTAAGCCTAACACATGTTCAAAATCTTTATTTTCGGCTTTAACAACTCCACTCATAACTGCTCCTATAATTATTTCTTATTATACCACCCCACCCCTATTTCTTCCAGTGTAACGCCCCTAACTTGCGCTCTCGTAATGGCAATGATACTCCGCCCCTAAACACGCGCGAGTTGTCGGCCGGCAGCTCTCGCGTAAGCCTAAGGCTTCTGTTCCGCCTTGTCCGACTGGCGCGCAACTAGGTTCTCAATTATGTTATAATTAAGGAAAGTATAGGAGAAGTGTTATGACTAAACCAAAAAAGTCTTTACTCATATTTGGTGGAATTATATTAGCAATAGTTGCGATAGCCCTTGTATGGTTTGGTCTGAGCCAGCCAAAATACCTTACCGATAGCGACTTTCTGTATGATACCGCCGTCCAATACTTGCTAGACCAAGATAATAGCCCGGAAAAGAATAACAAAGGCTATCACCGCTTCGCAGATTATCAAGGCTACGGTATTACGGAAGATAGTGAATATAAGTATGCCTATATGTGGATCTTTGACGAGAGTTTTTATATTAATGATAAGGATCATATCAAAGTTGGAACTGGCGGTTCAATGCCTTATAAGTTCTTCTTTGACAAGAATACGAATGCGGTTGCTAAGTATGAGACCCCACAAGACGGCACATCCTATACTACGTCCATCAAGAAGATGTTTCCAAGCAAAATCGCAACAGAAATACTAAAATCTAGTGGTTTTGACGACACGAAACTAATGACAGAAGTCAAAGAATATTACAATTATCTCCCTGACACCGAAATCCGCTACGGGCTAGAAGAATAGATTACGATTTACTTAGAATCTCACAGCTCCATATTCCACCTGCTTTCGTTCCATATCACGCACCGCATAGGCTAACGCATCCATGCAGTGGTCGTTGCCGTCTTCCGGCTCGTCCAGTATCTTGCCGGTGGATTTTTGCACGCGCCACCAATTATTCGTGCCATCGCATTTGTGCCATGGTTGATATATTTCCCTCTGGAGAAAAGACATTTAAATGTCCAACATGCGAGTTAAAATCAAACTACGGAGCAAGGTCTTCTGTTAGAATATGCCCTTGACTTTTTAAACCACTTGTGCTAATATAGAATTAACCTAGCCTGGTAAGCTGGACTGATTTTGATGAGAAAACATACTTGGGACTGAGATTTTGGTAAGCTACTTTTGGGTTAATATAGCCAAAGAACATTTAACCTGTAATTGAAATGTGGGATGATTTTTGAGAAATTCATCAACTGCGCGTGTGGATCCAGGGAGTTCAGGATTATTATAGTCGTGAACAATCATAATTCCCCGTGAGTGCATCAATGGCAATACTAGTTTTAGACTCGTCTTAATTGAGGAGTAAAAATCACCGTCCAGAAAGGCAAAGGCAATCTTATAAGGCAAATCGTGATTAGTCAACTCTTCAAACCAGGCTTTTTTAATTATGACATTTTTCAGACCAGCATGACGAATTTTGTCAACTACTTCACGTTTAGTGACAGCTAATTCCCCACCCTGGAAATTTATTCCTGCACTCGAAGAGTCTTGCGGTAATTTAGGTGGTAGACCAGCAAAAGAATCGTAAATCCAGAGACGTTTTTCAGGGCAACTTTCTAAGCGAGATGAAATTTGACGCACCGATGACGACCGCGACAGAGTTAGAGCGAGCAAATCCGCTGATGTTTTTCTAGAGGAATCGGTAACTTTATTTATGATCTGACCAGAGTTTTTGCATGGATTTTCCACCGGTGAAGTAAATTTATCCACTATTTTTGCACAATCCTTTTGATGTTTTTCCACAGAATGTATAATTTTATCCGCATGTTTTCCACCATAGTTTAAGATTTTATCCACAGAATTGTGAAAGTCTTGCACATGTTTTCCACATGATTGATAATAATTTTGAGACGATACAGCCGAATGTATATTGGATTCTCGTCCGGGAGCGGAGCTAAAATTAGCAAGCAACTTCCCTAGTAGAACTGAAGTGTCGCCCTTATAACAACCGAGTTCAACGAAGTCGCCCTCAAGATCAAGGCATTTTTTGGCTAAGCGTAAAATTTCAGCAGTTTCAGTATCTGTAACTTGATCATTTTTGTTTATCATTACATGATTTTAGCATATTTTCCGCTAATATACAATCGAAGGCATCTTAGTGGATTAAGGCTACTGAAAATTGGACAAAATAACCGCTCGCTCGTAGGCCCATACTTCTCATAGGCACCTACTTTGTCATCGCCAATATACACACTAGCCGAAGCTAGAGCATTTAGAGTAGTGAAAAACGGCGCTTCTTTCGAAGCGCCGTTCGTGGCCTGTGATTAACGGTTTCACCTTGAGAACGAAAAAACATATAAAAGCTAGCTTCTCTTTGAATCACCAAGATTCTAAGCTCCGATCGTTCCGCAATACCCGCAGAATGCCGTGTATTCTGCTGGACCAATATCCCGCACGAACTTCTCAGGATGAAGTCTATAGGCATTCGCAAGATGACACAGGGCGTCACGTGCCTTGTCGGACACCTGGTTCTCTCGAGCCGTCCCGTCAATATAGTTCGATAATTCTTCTACATCGAACTGTCGAGATGGGTGGAATCTGATGCCCTGCGCGACCACAATAGCGTGAGCCTGGTGAATCAACTTAAGGTCGTCAAGTGTCAGACTCTTGACGCCGAGGCATTCGCAGACATCGGCGATCGGTTCGAAGTATAATTTGGCCTCCTCCCAGCTCAGAAACGCTAGAGGTAATTCAACCTTTTTATTCACATGTATGCGAAAACCGTGCAGAAACTCCGCCGCTTTGATGCAAGTATCATCAAAATCGGTAGAAGACGTCTGCTCCAGCGCCGCACGGTATTCATCGAACCGAGGATCCTGCTTTAAGGTCATCCCACCTTTAATGGCGGCACAGACGATTTCGATATACGGCACTTCGGCACGTCTACCGTTGTCGCCCCATTCCTTTGGATGAACTTTTCCACTTACCGATCGGAGTATGACGCCCACTACGGCGCCCAAATACTCCTCCACCAAGAATTCCTCTGTGCTGATAGCTCCTGCTACGGTCTGGTTTATGGCCTGTTTCATGGCGTGATCTGCAATTGTTGTCTCCACGGTCCTTTTTCCGACGATCTTCTCGATCACCTTTCTCATCAAATCTCTCATCATCTTCTCCTCCTTTTTGGATGATTTTCCTATTTTCGTAAAAACCACAAGCTTTAAATGTACTTAAGGACTACAATCCCCAAGTCATCAAAAACTAGTGGATTAGTTACGTTTTCGTAACTTCCTTATATTTTTAGTTTAGCATACATTGTTTAAAATGTCAATAGTTTTTATGGTTATTTTACACAAAATCAAAAAAGTTCCATTAGCTAAAAGGGTGAACTTCTGGAACAAATTAAACCCCGTAACGACAATGCCCCTGCCAGTGATATTGACAGGGGGTCTAAAGATTAGACAAATTGTTGCCTAAGTCAAGAGTTAAGTTTCTGGAATATAACTGCGTGACATGAAGTAGATCAATGATCAATATTCTGAAACATAATGCCAAAAAATCAACATTGCTGAAGCAAGCTGTGGCAGATTACAGTAGAAATCCGTCGTTCCACTAGCCGCAAACACCGATTTTGCTTGCAAAACTATTCTGCGACGCCGCCCTGGAGTAAGTTATGTCTTGATCGTTTCACTTTCTCTCCATAGGCGTCGAATCGGAAAAACAGATAAACTTGCTTTGCTCGCACACCTAAAAGGTTTATCTGTCGGGTGAGCATAAACTACAGTTTATGCTCACCCGACTGGAAGAACAATCACCAGCTCAGTCAATCAAGATTCTGACAGTTAGCTGGAGAGGGGTCGGAAATCGGGAAATCGGATTCGAGCAGATCCAAGTGGGGTTCCCAGAGCCAACCATTTTGCTCTTGACAGGCCCGAGCAACAGACCAGCGGATAGCCCGATGAAATATTACGGAGGCAAGATTAACGGCCTGCAGGAATTGCCGATCAATATCAAGTTGCGGTAGCCTGTAGCACTTATCTACAGAATCGTCATTCAACTCGATCTGCAGAGGATTAAACATCGAGAAAACTGATGAAAAATCACCGCATTGCGAAATAATAAACGATCTGATGGAATTAAGCACCTTAGAACGTGAACCCCGCAATTTTGACGTATCGCAGATTTCGTGCTGAGGAATATATTCGTCGCAAATATTTGCTCCATTCCGTGCCCATAAATCAACCACCAGCGGCAATTCAGAACCCGAGCGTTCCGCTAACACCGCACAATGACAGAGAGACGAGGATCGCTCGTCCGTGACCTTCTCCTCTGCCTCAAGATATTCAGCAAGATCTTCAGTAATATATTCACCAAAAGTTGAGAAGTATTCAACCGTATTCTCAGTGCAAAGAACCCCGTTCAGCTGGATAGCCCGCTGTCTTGCCTCTTTTTCCGGGCAACGCAGAATGACAACCGCATCTGAGGCTCTTGCATACTCTGCCAAAACGGCCGCCAGCATAACATCAGCGGCACTAAACGGACCATCGTGCATTACAATAATAGTGGGATTCATGTGAGGATCTTCGTATAAATATTTTTTCTGCTGAAATTCTCTAAAGGGGAGAATTTTAATATCCTTGCTTCTTGGTATCATAATATATCACCATTCCTTTCAATAATGTTCGAATAAAGGCGTGCTGTCACCTTCTTCTTATAGAAGAATATCATGGATTTGTTAAAAAGTCAAAAGCAGGACAAAACCTTCAGCGATTTGTGTTATAATAATTTTGCAATTACTAGAGAAAATATACTAAACATGTTGTATTTTACAATAAAATCCATAAGAATTATTGACTTTTTAGACAGTGTGTGTTACAATAGAGGCAGAAGATGGGATCCATGCATCTTCGAATCATAAGAACAGGAGGGGAAGTTTATGTTAGAAAATTTGTTGTTAAAAATGGATAGTTATTTAAGAGGAAAATTGAGAGTGCGGCTGGAGAGGATGCAAAACGGTATCCGGAATAGCCATGACACTAGCCGGCGCAACGGAGACAGAATATTCCTACAAAAGAAATACGATCAGCTGCGTGAGTTTCTGAGAGTTGACTTCAGTTCCGAAAATTTCACGATCGAGCAGTATCTCGATATGATACGTGAGCTCGATGGGTTATATCATGAATTCTTGGATGAGATGAAAGGCGTCAGCTCTATGGAAGAGGTGCTCATACTTCGCTATTGGGAAACGTTAGCTCCGCGCATGCATAAGCATGGCCTTGCTATGATGCCTCCGGATAAATCGGGACACGTGCTATGCAAAAGCTTTGCTTATAGCATGTCATACGACGCATGCAACATCTTTAGCTTATGCGCTTGCGAGGAATACTTGGCATTATTGGAAAAGAAGGCACGTCCGACCGAGCAAGAAGTCTGGGAGCGGATTGAAGAATATGCGAGAGAGAACAACTATTTTGGGCTCGCATATAAAAAGGAATAATTGGTCTAATGCGTTAAAACGATTCCAGGGAAAGATTCCAACAGTGCACGAAAAGGCAGCAAAAGCTGCAGCCATATTCATGACAGCCAACTCTCTTCGATACATCAGTAGAGGGCCTAGCCGTATTTCGTGCCGGGCTCTTTTTCATACTTTGAGAGTTTTTAGAGTTTGGGCCTTGCTGCTTTTTAGGATGATTTTTGCTGTTCAGCGAGTAAAATTTTGGCACGGCGGATCATGGCGTCAGTCTCGTTGGTCTGAATGACGTAAATTGGCAGAGATTTTTTAGAAGCAATATTAACGTGGAGCTGATCGCCCAGACCAGCTTGGTTTTTAGCTTCATCAATAAAGAGATTGAGATAGCCACAACCAGCAATGATATCATGGCGGATCATAGCATTACGTTCACCAATAGTGGCTGTGAAAACAAGTGCGTCTAAGCCGTGCATGGCGGCTGCCATTTCGCCAATAGCGCGTTGAATACGATAAATGTACATATCGTAGGCTAGTTCGGCGCGATCATCGCTGTTATTACGCAGTTCAATTACTTCGCGCATGTCACAAGTTTTGCCCGTAACGCCGAGTAACCCGCATTGGCGGTTGAGGTATTCTTCCAAACCCTCTTCCGTAAAGCCTAATTCACGCTGAATGGCTGAAGCAGCGGCTGGGTCAAGGTCACCGCAGCGAGTAGCCATCATTACACCTTCTAAAGGCGTGTAGCCCATAGTAGTATCATAAGAGTAACCATCTTTAATGGCGGTAAGGGAGGCCCCAGATCCGAGATGGCAAGCCACAATACGAGATGCTAAAATTCCCTGGTCGCGCATATAATTGCGCACGGCGCCCATTGACAAACCATGATAACCGTAGCGTTTGATTTCGGCACGATCGGCTAGATCAGTATCAATAGCATAGTATTTATGAACATTATCACGGGTGTGATGAAAATGCGAGTCGGAGATAGTAATCACCGGAGTACCTGGGAAAGTTTTAAGACATTCGGAAATTTCGGCGGCGATGACGGGGACGTGAAGCGGAGCGCGACGCTTTTCCTCTTCTAGACGACGCAAACAATCATCATCTACCAAATGATCATCAGAGAAAAACTCGCCCGTGGCAGCTACTCTGGCGAGAATGGCAGCAATTTCGGTATGCTCGTCCAAATAGCCTTCTTTTTCCAAAATATCACGCGTGTAGCGGATAGTGTCCGCGATGCGCTTGAAACCTTCAGTAAATTTTACCTTGCTGCCATCAGCACGCTTTAAAGTGCAGATTAAGGTCTTATCCTCGGTTTCGAAATGTAAAGCGCAAATGAGGCTTTCGTCGTCATGATAAAGCGCATATTTACGCGAAGACGAACCAGGGTTAGTAACTAAAAATAATTTCTCCATATGGTACTCCCTTTCTTTCAGTATAGCACAGAACGCCCTGGAGAAAAATAGATCAATCCGAAATGTGCCTCGTTTAATTCCTCAGCGTAGTATCTGCTGGGGAATAGAAGGCTGCTTCGTATATGTTGTGATACCTTAAGATCAACGTACTGTCTAAATGGCCTACCCGTATGAGGTTCTTCTACCTATACTATAAGTTCCAGAATAAAAAACAAGCATGATATTGTTTAGTATAATTCGATGCAGGGTTTTTGTTTCAGAATGCTTTTTGTACAAAAGCTGTCAGGCCGAGAGAAGTTGATATTTTTGATTTTAACCAAAATAGCCCCCATTTGGAGGCTATAATTGGAAAATTAATGTATAGGTGATAGTATCTTCAATACTATTCTACAACTTCACCCTCAACTGGTTCGTCACTGGATTTATCAGAACCCGTCTGCTCATTATTGCTAGCATCAGTATTGCCAGATCGGTAAATCTTCGCGCCGATTGGCATTAAAATTGCATTCAAAGCAGTACTTGCTTCTTCATACTTTTCTTTATCAGCAGACTCATCTTTTAAGACTTCCTTAGCCGATTCGACGGCCTTCTTGATATTTTCAGCATCCTCATCGGTAATCTTGTCTTTATACTCAGTAGGCATTTTCTCAGCATTGTAGATTTCAGTTTCAAGCTTGTTCTTGGCATCAATCGCTTCGCGCTTTTTCTTGTCTTCATCAGCGTGAGCTTCGGCCTCTTTTTGAGCTTTTTCAATATCTTCTTTGCTCATGTTGCCAGAATTTTGGATGGTAATACTCTGCTCTTTTCCAGTTCCCTTATCCTTGGCGGTGACATTAAGGATGCCGTTGGCGTCAATATTGAAGGTTACTTCAATCTGAGGGACACCACGAGGTGCTGGCGCGATACCATCCAAGATGAAGCGACCGAGCGACTTATTGTCCGCAGCCATTTCGCGCTCACCTTGAAGTACGTGAATTTCTACTTGAGGCTGATTGTCAGCAGCAGTGGAGAAAGTTTCAGACTTGGAAGCCGGAATTGTAGTATTCCTTTCAATTAATTTAGTTGAGACACCACCCATGGTTTCAATACCAAGCGAAAGTGGAGTCACGTCAAGTAATAACACATCTTTAACATCACCTTGCAACACACCACCTTGGATTGCGGCTCCAACGGCCACTACTTCATCAGGATTAACACCTTGCATTGGCTCTTTACCAAAGATCTTCTTGACTTCTTCGACCACGGCTGGCATACGAGTCATACCACCAACCATGACAACTTCGTCAATGTCCTTAGCGGTCATCTTGGCATCTTGAAGTGCCTTTTCGACTGGTTCAGCCAAACGGTTAAGTAGGGGTTTAACCAACTCCTCCATCTTGGCACGAGTCAAGGTGTATTCAAAATGTTTAGGGCCATCAGCATCTGCTGTTAAGAATGGGAGGTTGATCTCCACAGAAGTAGTGCTAGACAACTCCTTCTTAGCTTTTTCGGCCTCATCTTTAATACGTTGCATGGCAGCTGCATCATCTTTAATATCAATGCCAGATTCTTTTTTGAATTCGTCAAGCAAGAAGTTTACGATAATGTTATCAAAATCTTCACCACCAAGATGGGTGTCGCCGTTCGTAGATTTAACTTCAAACACGCCATCGCCAAGTTCCAAGATTGACACGTCAAAAGTACCACCACCTAAGTCAAAGACGGCAATTTTCTGATCTTTCTTATTCTCAAGGCCATAGGCAAGTGCCGCGGCGGTTGGCTCATTGATGATACGCTTAACTTCAAGGCCAGCAATTTTGCCAGCATCTTTAGTAGCTTGGCGCTGAGAGTCATCAAAGTAAGCCGGGACGGTGATAATGGCCTCAGTAACTTTTTCGCCCAAAAATGCCTCCGCATCAGCCTTGATCTTGGCAAGCACCATAGCAGAAACCTCTTCTGGAGTATAATCTTTACCGTCTAATTCGACAGCAGTGGTGTTCCCTTTCTTGACGATTTTGTAAGGCATAATATCAAGATCGCGCTGCACCTCTTTGTCGTCAAATTTGCGGCCAATTAAACGCTTAATGCCATAAATAGTATTTTTTGGATTAGTGACGCGCTGACGTTGGGCAACTTTACCTACAAGACGGTCGCCCTTTTTAGTGACAGCAACTACCGATGGGGTAGTGCGATCACCCTCACTGTTTGTAATCACCTCTGGCTTACCGGCAACCATGTAGGCGAAGGCCGAGTTAGTCGTACCGAGGTCAATACCAATAATTTTTCCCATTTTATCCTCCGTTTATTTCTATAAACTTTACTATAATCTATTGTAAACCGCTAGCAATCATGTGTCAAGACTGCTAGATGATTTTTCTGTTAGCACTCATACTGTTTAAGTGCTAATATTTCCATTGTAGCAAATTAGCACTCATATGTCAAGAGTGCTAAAACACTAGTTCTATTACATATACTCTCCAGAAAGTAATATGACCTTTTCTGCGTTGCATCCAGTAGTAAAAACTGCAGGATTAGGTCGAAACTGATAATTTTAATGCTATAATGAAATGAACATTGTAAAAAGGGTTTATATATGAAAGAGGATTTTGATTTAAACAATTTATGGAATACGAAGGAGGAGGAAGCTGAAGGCCATATCAGTTCAGTACCTAGCAATGAATTGATAGCAGAGGTGGAGCAAGATTTGGGCTATAAACTGCCAAAATCTTATCTTGAATTGATGAAACAGCACAATGGTGGTTTTCCAGCCAAAACACATTTTGCGAAAAACGGGGCGGAGGTTGAAATTGTAAGATTTTTCAGTATTGGCAAAGATGCAGATAATTCATTATGTGGGAAATTTGGTAGTGAATTTATGATTAAGGAGTGGGGATACCCACAAATTGGGGTTGCAATTGCAGATACCATCAGCGGTGGCCATGAAATGATATTTTTAGACTACCGCGAATTGAATCAAGAGGGGGAGCCGAAGGTGGTACTGGTCGATCAGGAGTCCGATTACGCCATTATACCGTTGGCGAACAGTTTCGAGGAATTTATCCGCGGGTTAACAAAATCTGAGTGATTCAGTAGCTCTATGCGTCCCAGGTGGGTAGATCTAGTATCTACCCATTTTTTAAAGGATAAATCGTATCAGCAATCACATCTTTTAAAGGAAATAAAGTAATAATTTGCACATTTTCTAAGGGATGATTTGAGGAATTTTACACATTTTAGGGAGGAGATAGACAAGACGCAACTACCAAGAGGTTAGAAATCAGCTTTAATTCTTAGGGCGCCTCATCAAGATTATTATCCGAACGAGGACCATCCAAATGCAAGTAAGCCTCAATGAGCTTTGATGAAACAAAGGTCTTATATAGCGGAATATTAAGTAAACCGTCATTATACTCCAGCTCTTTGAGGGAGAAGCGTAGAGAGAGTATGGGGTGATAACGATCACGGTAGGAACGTAAACTTTTAGCGTAAACGTTCTCACCGGATTTAACCTCAATCGGAATAATATGCATACCAGATTGATAAACAAAATCGACTTCAGCGCTTGAACCATTCACCCAATAATATAAAGTTTCACGCGATGAGGCCAGCTCTTGCAAAACGTATTGTTCGGCGATGAGACCATTGAAATGATCGAAGATGGTATTTTTTTCCGAGATCGCTTCAATGGGGATACCAGCCAACGCGCGGAATAAACCAACGTCAAGAAAATAGAGCTTAAAGGCCGAACGATCAAGGTAGGACTTGAGTGGTAGCTGATCGCCTCTTGCAACACGAAAAATGCGACGGACGATGCCAGCATCTACTAGCCATTCGATGGCCATTTCGTACTCTCGAGCTCGGGCTCCGGACTTAACCACGCCGTAGAGAAACTTCTCATTATTCTTGGCAAATTGGCTGGGTAGACTTTCAAAAACTTGGCGAATTCTAATTGCAAGATTATGGTCCACATACTTACTAAAATCACTACGATAAGCTTCCAGAATTTCCGCTTGCAAAGTGTCAACGCTAGTAACACTATGATGCCTTACCCAATCATCCACCACTTCTGGCATTCCTCCAGTAAAGAGGTATTCACGGAAAGCGTCAATGAGGGCACCGTTTGAATAGATATCCTCGGGATGATGGGAAATCTGCGCTACTAGACGCTGCTGATGGTTAGCTAAAAGAAATTCACGAAAATTAAGCGGTTCAAGATATAAAGTTTCTACCTTACCAACTGGGTAAGAAGTGTCCTGATGAAGAAAAACGCCTAGCAGACTACCAGCGGCGGCAATGTGATATTCGGGGGCCTCTTCGGCAAAGTATTTTAGACTCGTAAGCACACGAGGGACTTCCTGGATTTCATCAAAAATAATGAGGGTCTCACCAGGAATAATGTCAGCGCCAATTCGCAATTCAAGCTGCTGCAGAATGCGACGAGGCTGAATTGACCCCTCGTTAAAAAGCTCAATAAACCAAGGGTCAGGATTCTGCAGGTTAAAGTAGACAACCTGGCGGAAGTATTGTTCACCAAATAAATTGCGTAAGGTATAAGTTTTCCCAGTTTGACGAGCACCTTTAAGCAACAGTGGCTTACGCTCAGAACGATTTTTCCAGGCCAATAGTTGAGTTAAAATTTCGCGTTGCATAAATTATGATATATCCTTGAGTAGTTTCACCTCTATTGTATCACATTTTTTAAAGGAAATAAAGTGATAACTTACACATTTTCTGAAGGAAATATGCTGGTATTTTACACATTTTCTAAGGGACGATTTGAGAAATTTTACACATTTTAGGGAGGATGGACTGTATTTTGGTACATTTCTTAAAGGTTAGCTTGGTATTTTGTGTAACCACAAGAATTATGCCATGTTTAGCAAAAGAATGTCCAATTTCTATATAATAATTGTTAAGAGTCTGCAATTGACGCTGTCATCATTTATAGAGGGTGATATTGGCAGATTGAATAAGAATCAAGAAGCATATTTAGTCAGAATTTTAAAAGGTTTAGCTTGGGGCGCTGACACATGAGATAATAATTACATAATTGGTGTAAAAGCAGTTAAAATGAAAACAGGGCATTACCTTTACGGTAATGCCCCAACATTATATAATGTTCTAAGTTTACGGCCTAAAATTGTTCACGCCGAGTAACTTTCACCAAAATTCTTAATATTCCCCACATGTTTACGCATGAAGAAAAATATTAAGTTTATTCTCCGCTCATAGCCTGATTTAATTATTTGACGTATGATTTGTGAAATAGGTATTTAATGCTCGCTGCTCTTTGAGATTACGTTTCCAATAACTTTTCAACGCCTGTTCAACAAATTCTGGGCTGCGCAGGTTGAGACCGAAGATTTCGTCCGGTCTAAACATCCTGACCTCACTAATCTCTTTTGTCTGATAGCCTACTGGCGGCTCCTGATCAATATATCCTTGATAAATCGGCATAGCATATAAATTATTCGGCTTATCACTATACCGGATATCAAGGAGTACAAGCGAGTGTGGCGAAATAGCACTACCAGTCTCCTCTTTAAATTCACGCAGAGCGGCCTCTTCAAAAATTTCCCAAGGTTGCAAACGACCAGACGGTAAGTTCCAGCCACCATCACCGTCGACCCAGT
Organism: uncultured Candidatus Saccharibacteria bacterium; assembly: GCA_947565505.1. GTDB lineage: Bacteria > Patescibacteriota > Saccharimonadia > Saccharimonadales > Saccharimonadaceae > Nanosyncoccus. The sequence goes on from CANOGH010000022.1 coordinate 14,517, forward strand.
CTTTTTCATGCATACCTTTGTCGAGATAGTGCTGTTTTAATTCTGGATCTTTGATTTTGCGCACCTGTACACGCGCTTCATGGGTCATGACGATCAAACCTTGAGGATTGATCGCGACAACTCCCGCACGAAACCACGGCAAACCCCACTGGTCAATACTGGACTGCAGCGCTTCATCGTAGACTGGGTTTTGGCCGAAGGTTTTAAAAATCCAATGCTGAACCCCTTGCTCAATATCTTTATAGTTTGAGGTTGGTATAATAATTTTTTTAGACATATCAGAATCCCCCTTATTGATATATTTTGATCAGAAAATATCTTTTGGCTAAACGGCTGCGTACGCAACGGCACTTGGTGTCTCGGTCATAAAACCCCGCTCCAACACCTGTAACCAAACAATTGGGTAATTCACCTTTAGCTCTTCCTCCAGTGTAGAAAAATGTTGCTTTTTTGAGGCAATTGCCTGCACAGATTTCAGCAAATACTGTTTGTACTCATCGACGGCACCGTTATCTGCCACCTCTATTTCAACAATATTCGCCGGTTCATTTTTTGTACTTCTGTCAGTACGGAACTGAAATTTGAGTGAACCTTTTTCTGGATCATACCGTGGTTCAAATTCGACCAGTTCAGCAACGGGTTCGAGCTTGGCAAGTTGCACAAATGAATGGAACATGGTTAGATCGACTTCTTTCCATACGCTAAAATTACGCAATATAGCTCTTAAAAACCTTGTCCCGTGTAAACCCGCCGTAAAGCTTACTTCTTCTAGAGTCATGTGCTTCCTCCTTTTTTCTAGAGCACCAGTCATCAAGCTGTAATTCTTACTTGTAAAGGTGCTGGAATAATTTGTTTTCGGTTTGCAATTTGAGACATATGGTCCTCAATTTCTTGCAATACCAAGTAAGGCTCCACTTCTTGAGTGGTCCTTACTACCATTTTAATACAGAGTATTAGAAAAGTCAATAGCCATGCAATCTCTGAGGCTCTGTTCCGTCATTGATTTGTTATTTTTTGGAAAAAGAATTGTTTTAACTTAGTGCGAAATACAAGGTTTATCAAAAATTATCAAATTACATATATTGTATGGTTATTTTGGTTATTTCAGAGTATTTTAGACCTGCTTGCATATGTCAGCGATTAAAATATATACTGATACATAATAATATCCCTAGTTTGGAGATCAGTAGTTGAGAGATTTGAACTGATTAGCATTGACTTCAGCTGAAAAACGCGCTAATATAGTGGTATACAGATATTGACCGACCCAAGAGGGGCGGTTTTTATTTGAATATCCCATAAATTATAACGAGCGTGGTAGAATATTTGAACAGAGACGGTTGGCTTAAATGACAGTAAGAAGCTAACCATGCGTTTGAGAAAAACAGAGCTACGCTAAATCGTAAAGTGAAGGATGAAATCAAAATTTAACTGTCAATAAACAAAGGAGAAAGAATATGGATGGATTAGATCTGAAACAAATGAGCGCAATGGTGAAAATTATTGCCGAAGAGAAGGGTTTACCTGAAGAAACAGTACTAGATGTTGTCCAAATGGCGATTGCGGCAGCCTGGCGACGAGACAATGGCGAACGTGATATGAACGTGCGAGCTTTATTAAATACTGAGAATGGTACGGCGAAGGTTTTTGTAGAGCGCGAAGTAATTGAGGACGGATTAGCATACAATCCGGCGACGGAGATCCCACAGGAGGAAGCCAAAAAGCTGAAGACAGACGCCGAAATTGGTGATGTCGTAGAAGAAATGTACGAGGTGACGGATTTTGGTCGAGTTGCAGCACAGACCGCCAAACAAGTCGTAATGCAACGCTTACGCGAGGCGGAGAGAGATGCCGTCTTGTCCGCATTTGAAGACAAGATTGACACCGTGATGACTGGAGTGGTAGCCAGAGTTGATCCGCGGATGGTACATGTCGATTTAGGCAGAGCTAATGGCATTATGCCAAAACGCGAACAAATTGAAGGCGAATTCTACACGGTTGGCGAGCGCCTGAAAGTCTACATTAAAGGAGTAGAACATGATGAAGCTAGGGCGCAGCTGGTGTTATCCCGAGGTTGCCCAGAATTTATTGAATACCTCTTCCGCCAAGAAGTTCCAGAGCTCGAGAATGGTGCGGTAGAAATCAAAGGTATTGCTCGTGAGGCTGGTAAGCGTACGAAAATCGCAGTAATGTCAGTAGTTCCAGGAGTTGATCCGGTAGGTACTTTTGTGGGTGGTCGCGGTATGCGAGTTCAGGCAATCATGAACGAGATTGGTGACCGCGAGAAAATTGATATTATTAACTGGAGTGATAATGCTCCAGAGTATATCCGTGAGGCACTAAGTCCGGCAGAAGTAATGAAAGTCGAAATTGACGGCAAGAAGGCCAAAGTGTACGTTACAGAGGATCAGCAGTCGATCGCAATTGGTCGCCAAGGACAGAATGTGCGCCTGGCATCAAAGTTGACGGGTTATGATTTAGATATTGAACTAGCAAAGGCGCCAGAAAAGAAGAAACGTAAGAATGCCGAAGATGCGTTGTTCAATACATTGGAAAAAACCGATGATGATTTGGATGCGGAAGTTGCCGAAGTGAAGGAAGCCGAAAGCAAAGAGCCAGTGGAGTCTAAAGATCAAATACAAGCCATCGAAAACGACGGTGAGGCAGACGTTAAAACACCGACCGAGAAGCTCGACGAAGCCAAGATTGAGAAAGAAACCAAAGCAATTACTGAAGAGCCAGAAAATCCTTCAGGAGAATTAGATAAGCCTGTTGATGTAGAGTAAATTGCTAATTTAAACGGGGAGATCCGGGACATTCGTCCCGGATCTGCATACTTTCCCAGCAATTGATGTCCGGTTAGCCAGCATGATGAACCTTAAGCAGATAGTAGCTACATATGGCGACTTAATGTTTGTACTGCGACCAGAAAACGGGGCTTGGCCAGAAGACCACCTCGAAGTGCTTGATGCCTACATGGAGATAGTACTAGTTACCACGACATATACAAGGGACTTCGTTTCAGATTCGGTTTATCCATTGCTTGACCACCTGGCCTCTATGCAGGCGCACTGCGTGACAGACATATTATGTTACGCCTACCCCATGGACTATATTTTAGTCAAAGCGAATCACTTTAGTCAGCAAGAATTATATGACTTCCTGTTTGGTGAAGGCGATGAGAATCCGGCTATCATGTATTTGTAACTTGTAGGAACTTTTATAACGAAATTATACGCATCGAGTTAGCCAGCATTTAGTGTGTCGGCTTTTTCATTAGCTCCAATTATCGGCTAAAGTCAGAGATTTATAGGAAAATAAATAAACTCAGGGCAGGACTCTGAGAAGGAAGAGGATAACAGAACTTAACTTAATTTATCCTGCTAGTACTGGTTGGAAAACTCAAAATCGTTGGTTCGTGGTATTAAGTGTAGAATGATTAATTGCAATGATACACGTTTCGCCACTACATAGCGCAATTGAGATGTGTTCAAAATGATTGCGGTTATTACCTGTTATGATGGCTCTGATTATATTGTGATTATATTGTGATTATATTGTGATTATATTGTGATTATATTGTGATTATAT
>CANOGH010000023.1 GCA_947565505.1 uncultured Candidatus Saccharibacteria bacterium
GTTGTAACTTAGAGAATGAATTTTACTACTGGTTGGATTGTTGTGTTGGTTTGAATGTTTGTCAGGGTTGGATTTTAAGGTAGAGTTTGGGTTTTACGATCAACTTCTGGGTTTACTCTTAAAGCATTGGCTGATGTGGAAAAGTTTTGGGGTTTTGCACAGGGGTGTGGAAAAGTTAAACCTTAGGAAAAGGCAAAGCGTTTACCTTGTTTAATATGTCTAGAGGAATTTCTTTTGCGTGAGTGGTAGTAATAATAGGTTGAGGAGATGAGGAAATCTGCCAAGAATCGTTATTTTTTACTAAAATGATGCGAAAAGTGACTTGTGAGAATTGAGAGTAGCTACCAATAGTGACAGTAGTATAATAATAGTTTCCTTCTTGAGTACCTTGTTGAATCTGGAAATTATATTCAGGGTTTATGTTGCTAAAACCGGTTCTAATATAGTTGATAGGGTCGGTTTCGGAGTTGGCAACGAAGGTGTTTTCAAAAGGGTTGGAGAAATTTGAATAATTAAATTTGATATTATATTCGGCAATAGTTTTATTGCTACCCATGGCATAAGCAGTTTGACCGAACTCTTTTAGCTTTGTGATGGCTTCATCAAAGTAGGTTTGAGGGGATTCAACAGTTATAAGTAGTTCGTTGCTTGCGGAATAATTGTATGTAATATCGAATAGAGTTTTGAATGGTAAATAGTTTGTAATAGGATTGTCTTGGTAGTTTTGGGCTGTGTTTTCGTAAATAATTTCAAAATTGTCAGGGTTAAATCCGTTATCGGATAGGTATTTAAGAGCATTTTCCTTGTTTTCGCCTGTGTAATCGGTAATTTTGAGGCAGATATTCGCTTTGCATCCTTCGATATTTCCGTAATCGATTCTATATGTTGTGATATTGTTTTGATTATTAATGTAAGGTAAAATACTGGTGACGGGATATTTTTGGACAAATTTTTCAACTTCGGCGCTAGAAAGGCTATCTAATACGGCTTGTTTACGGTCGGTTTCTTTTTCGGTAGCGTTATACCATGTATCATCGGATTCATGCTCGAGAACAACATAAATGTAAGATGTGCTGTTCTTACTTGGTGTAATTTTAACTTCCTGAGAGATGAAGCCATCGGCGCTAATATTAGCGGTCAATTCGTTATCTGACGGGAAAAAATTGAGTGATTTTGAACTAGGATAAGTTTTGCCATCAATTTGCACTTTGGCAAAGGTTGGAGCAACTAAGATTTGGATTTGGGCAGACTTAAGATGATTAATAATCGTGACGACTATAAATACTATACTAATAACAATAAAAGCGATGATAGAAATGATAGCGATTTTTTTATAATTTAATTCTTTTTGGTTTGGCATCTTTAATTTCCTTTAAATCTAAAAGCATAGAAATTGTTTGGACCAATATTTTCGCGTATGTTGGCAGTTTCTGTACCCAATGAAGCTTGTGCAAGGCGTAATACACCATCTTGATCTTCGACTACCATTTTAATATGCGTGTTGTTAACTAAAATATCACCAGCTTTAAGGATGGATGTATCGACGCTTTTTCCTAGCGCTTCCCACTTGTCTTGGTGCGTTTCCATGTATACTTGTTGACTGTCTGTGACGCCTTTTTCATAATTTGGATCTACCCCAGAATAAATTACAACAGTGGCGACAAATTGATTACAGGCTAAACCTTGACCCTCGTAGCCCATACCACCATAGACTTGTTGTAGCGCAGTAGCATAATTGGTGCTAGCAATACCCTTTAATTTTGTGCCACCACAGTCTCTATTTCCATTGCAGCCGGTTTTGCTGGGAGGAGTTCCTAGTGGCCATGCTAGATCTAGGGCGGTTTGGTTGAGGCTTCCATTGCCTCCACTACTTGTACTACAAATTCCTCCCGAACCAACGTCACTCATCTTGAGTGAAGAAATAATTAAATTACGAAAAATATTTTTTCCCTCCGTATTGGGATGAATGTCATCACTGCTGCTCCAATATTTAGCTTTATCATTGATGACCTTGCTAGCAAAATCGATGATTTTAACGTTACTATATTCGGTGGCAGCGTTATTGAATAGTGTATTGTTATTAAGATATTTAGTGTTTTCGGCTTTATCTTTGTCGGGGGGTTGATTAGTGATATTGGTAATGAAGTAGATTTGTCTAGTATCGCCAATGAGATCCACTACTTCATCCACTTGTTTTTTGGTTAATCCAGCACTGTTGGTTCCAAGTGCAAATACAACATTATTTTTGAGTTTATTTTTTTCGATTAGATCTTTAATAATATCGGTCCCTTGGTTCCATTGACGACCAACTTTGGCATCAACATAAGCCCCGTCTAAACCTTTAATAACGTTCGTTCCAGTGACGCTATTATCTTTTACTTTGTCGGTTTCTGCAATGCCGACAGTGAGAGAGTCGCCAATGATGGTAATATTGGAGGTATCGGCCACTACGCCAGCATTAGAAGATGAAGGTGTATAATCCTTATAAAGATCATAGAATGCACGGGCATTTTGAGCTCTTTCGTTACCAGTACCAATACCGCCGCGCTCAACTTCTGTTCTATACGCCTTAGCAGCTTCTTCTGGGGTACTACTCTGGTTTTTAAAAGCGGCATAATGACCACTTTCACCACCTTGTTGTTCTAAGTTGAGGTATTCGAGATTGGCTTGGACGAGCAATTTGTAAATATCTATACCTACAAGAGAAATGAGTTCCTCGGTATCTACACTATAGGTAGCTTTGTCTTGGTAGTATTTTACGAGGTCAGGGTAATTATTCACAATGAAATTTAAGAAGCTTACCCTACGTCCAGATGAAAATTGAATAAGACCTATGCCGTATGATATACCCTTATTGGTTAACGCAGTGTTCCAATCTAGAGAGTTAAACGCTGATCCTTTTTCATATTTGGTTGGACTGAGCCCAGATTCTGTTTGCATATTCCCCATAATGCCAGCAGTTTGTTCAGCAGTAAAACCAAGACTCATGAGACCGCTCCAGATAATTTCAGCTGCGTTACTACCGGAGATGCTGACGGACCCTCCTGTTACACAGGTGGTACCATTAATATTTGGGTTCCATCCGCAAGCATTATTGAGTTGACAAGCTCTTTCGGCATCCGAAAGTTCGTCAGCGTAAACTGACGCTACAAAACACCCACTAAATAGTATTGTAGCACAGAATATGATTTTTGTCAATATGGAAAATTTGGTGAAATTAGCGGAAGGTAGCGAGGGGCTGTTTCTGCGGATATTTTTGAGGATTTTCATGCGGCGTAGCTCCGGTTACGAATGTCGGCGTAGGAGAATGGATTGCTGAGAATAATTTGGGCAATTTGGTGATTGGGGTTCTGAAGCTTTTCTTGATATTGCCAAGGTTTGGAGCTGTTAGCTTCGTCAATAATATCGGTACTGGTGGGATTGATTTCTCCAAAGGCAAGACGGGTGCTAGAATCGTAGTTTTCAATAAGATACAGGTAATCGATTACGGCTAGGGCATCTTCGGCATCTTCTTTTCTACTACCAGAAATGCGAGCAAGATAGCCGGCAGGAGAATTGTCGAGTGGATGCTCTTTATAATATTCTTCGCGGTAAGCGGTGACAGGGTTGGTAGGAATGTCGCTAGATTCGTTCCCTTCAGATAATGCGCCAAGATCGTCAAGGATGCGCATATCGGCTACGTAGCGTTGGTAGTATTTAATTTCACTATTCCAGCGAGGATTATCTGAGCTGTCGGTACAGGTGTTGCCGTTGGCCCAGTCTTGAGCTTCTTCGTCAAGTTGACGGGCACCCTCAATGATGCCGACAACATCGCTCACGATTGGAAGACTATTAAGGATTAATCCTCCACGACCGCTAGCAATTTCGGTTTCGGAGTCAAGAATGGTGGCATCGAGAATGCCCCAAGGAGACGGACGATCAATGCAATAGTTGATGAATTTGGCAAGTTCGGAGTTCTTTTTAATGGTACAGTTGCCATTTTTGTCGCATTCGGTAACATTGGCAATGACTTTTTGGTAGGTAGGGTCATCTGGAGGAATGTCTAAGGTGCCAGAATCTTCGCTAGTAATAACGCTACAGGTCATATCTCTAGCGATATCTGAATCATTGTTGGCGCATTCGGTATTGTAAGTCGTGGTGTATGATTCGTTTTCACCGTCAGCGTAAACGTTATTGATTCCAGTAATGGAAGCGAGAGAGGTTTTGGCGGTGTGGGTTAAGATAGAGGTACTACTTTTGAGGTTGCTGGAGGTGAGTAGTGGTAACATGCTATGAGCAATGCTGCCAAGAAAGGTATTTTTACTAGTAATATCAAACGGGCTACGATTCAGGCGATCGACTTCGGCGTCAAGAGCTAGTACTTCTTTGTGAATACGATAGTATGCATTATTATTTTCTGTGCTTGCGGGCATGTATGCACTGGCTTGTTGTGCCATCTGGTAACCTTTATTGGCTGCCCCGATTCCAATTTCTACACCGGCTGGAAAGCCTTCAAGAATTTCAAGGGCATTGTCGAAGAGTACGCGTGCAACGGTAGGGATAATAAAACTAATCATACCACTAATGGCGATATTAGTTGCGGCTGATATGACGGTTGAGACAAAGAAGCTTCCTATAACTTTGGCAATACCACCGGTTCCGAGAGTGACAGCAAGAGAAACTGCGGAGCTACCGATTTGGGCTAAAGCGCAAGTTGTGTAAATGTCGGCAGCTAAACCAAAAGTGCGGGCAAGTGAACTAGCGATGCGATCGACAGCAAAATTACGCATTTCTTCGACACTGTATGGTATGTCGGCCATCATATTTTGCAACGGGGGAGCTTGAAGGGGGGAGGCAGTATAAGTTTGCTCTGAAACTGAGGTAGTGATGTTGTCGCTACTACCAGAAACTTGAACGTCGTTAAGGTTTGGCACGGTTGTAGTGACGGGCATGGTTAATTTGTTGGCAGTGACGTTGGGACCAGCTTCTTCACCGTAGCCGGCAATAGTTTTACTGGCACTTTCATAGTAGGTGGAAAAGTAATTAATTGCGGTAGTGACCTCAATAACACTAACGGCGCTTGATATTAGGGTACCGACTTTAAGTATTGCACAGGTGTTATCAAGAATGGAAGTTGCGGTAGAAATTTTACTAGTAGCGCTATTGACGAAGTCAGTAGCTTTTTGTTTGGAGGTGGCAGTATCGGCGCTGGTGGAACTTGTGCCGGTGCCGATGTCGTTTTTAACTTCAGTGTGAGTTTTATTTGTGCCGTCCTCGTTTAAGATAGGATTCCCATCAGCATCTTGATCATTTACTGTCTCTTCGACCTTGCCGCCGCTGGAAAGATCGGTGGTATTGTTGTCATAGCCTTTATTTGCGGCTTCGTTGAAATTTTTCTGGTTAGTTTCATTGTCGCCGGTGTCTTTATGGTTGGCGAGTTTATTGCCAAGGTTTCTTTTGTTATTATACTCGGTGGCAGGTTTGTCATAATGAACACGAGCGCGAGTTTGTCGAGCGGTGTGGTAGGCATTACGAAACTCAACATCGGTATGATATTTATTGAAAAAATCGCTGGCGGTGATGGTTTCGCCATTCCACTTAAGGACACGTGACGAACCTGAGCCTTCGACGGTGATGCCGGCGTTAGCTAGTTTGGTTTTAAATGATTTAGACATAACACGATATTTTTTAGCACCGTACCAAGTAGTATCAGTGGCACTACCACCTTCAAGCATGTATTGCATAATACGAGTGGTGCGTCTGGCGGTGCCCGCATATTGGACATCGGTAGCTTCAGTGACGAGATTAGCGAAAGCGGGCAGAAGTGGGAGGTTGCTAAACATCAAGAATCCACCACCTCCGACCATAACAGAAATGGCTAGGATAAAACCCAAGGTTTTCTTGTTCTTAAAAAAACCTTTGATACCTTTTGATCCTGGTTTAGGGTTTTTACCTTTACCGCGGTAAAAACCATTACCACTAGGGCCGTGCTTGTCGCTATTCTCTAGGAAACTGTCAGATTCTTTGGGTACAAGACCACTACTTTCACTGTCAGAATCGCTGCCTTCTTGGCTATTAAGAGCAAAAGCCAACTCTGGCGCTTGATTTAAGCGTAGAGCGTTGTTTTCGGCTAGTCTTAATAGGTTGGTTGCGGACATATGTTATCTTTTATCTCCTGGTCTAGTAGTAATGAGTCTTTCTTCGGTTTCGGAAGCGATGATTTGGATATGAACGTGATTGCTACCAGCGAAGAAGAGTCCTTGTCCAACTGGAAAGTTGGCGAGGCGCTTCTTTTCCTCGGCGGTAAGTTTGAAGACATCGGCTAAAACATCAACTGCACTGGAGCTTTGTTTGAGCAGTAATTGCATAGAAGAGTTAGCCACAATAGCTCGTCCCATTTGGCTACTCATGAAGTCTTCAACGTCTTGAGTAATAGTGGTAAGACCGAGATAGTATTTACGTGCGCGTTTAGCCAAACTAAAGAGGAAGTTGGCAGAATCTTCATATTTCATGAGTTGCCATGCCTCATCCACGATAAGTAGGCGACGTTTTTGCTCTGCACGGACGGTATTCCAGACGTGACTAAGGACGATATACATAGCAACTGGTCTGAGCTCATCTTCGAGATCGCGAATGTTGAAGACGACCATTTGATTATTAATATTAACATTGCTTTGCTGAGAAAAGATGCCGGCAAAAGTACCAGAGGTGTATTTACGTAACCTTTGAGCTAAGTCTGGTCCGGTGCCACCCATATGCAATAAAGTATCATAAAGATTGAGAATAGTAGGTGGGGTACTTTGATGAGTGAGTGGATCGCTAGTAATGCCGACACGGGCGTAGGTGTCAATAAGAGCTTGATCGAGGTCGGCCTCTTCGTTGGCGCTAAGACCGGCAGAGCCACCACTACCGCTGAGCATGAGGCGGAATAAACCGTGGAGAGTGACAAGGTTGGATTTAAGGGCATCGTTAGCATCTTCAGAATCTACGGACTTTGGTAGGTCGAATGGATTAATGCGCACGTCCGAATTGAGCGATAATCTAATATAGCTACCACCAACAGCGTCACACATTTTTTGGTATTCGTTCTCCGGGTCAATAATGACAATTTCGGAACCAATCATCATGGAACGCAGAGCTTCAAGCTTAACGGCAAAAGATTTACCGGCACCAGATTTAGCAAAGACAACTAAGTTGGCGTTTTCTAGACTGAAGCGGTCAAAAATAACTAAGCCATTGTTATGCATATTGACGCCATAAAGAATGCCTTTTTCTTGGGTGAGGTCGGCAGAAGTAAATGGAAAACTAGTAGATATGGCACCGGTATTCATGTTGCGGCGAATTTGAAGTTGGTCGGTACACTGAGGCATGCAACTGTTCATACCTTGTTCTTGTTGGGCGCTGGCAACTTTAGAAAAGATCATCATCTGGCCGAGCAAGGATTCGATTTTTCCTTGAACGAAATTGAGCTCATCTAGTGAATCTGCCCATAAAGTAATATATAACCCAAAACGGAAGAATCTTTCTGCGCCGACTTGAAGTTTATCGCGGAGCTCTTCGGCGTCAGTAATGGCGGCTTCAAGTTCTGGGTCACGGATACGGCCTTTTTCTGCGTTGACAGAATAGCTAGCTTCGAGCTGGGTAACTTTTTTGCGGAGATTCTTCATAATGACTTGGGTTTCGACTGGGTATACATACATGGAAACATCAAGTACTTCATCAATATTAATTAAAGGCGAGATCCAGCCCGTAAATAGTTCGCGAGGGTAGCCGTAAACGTAAATAGTTCTACCGTATTTGGTGCCGAGACGAAAATAACCAGAGTGAATTTCGAGAGAACTAGGAGAAATAAGGTCGCGGAGGGTGGTAATTCCCTGCTCGAAAGCACGCTGGACTTCGGCTTCTTCCGCAGCTTGAGATTGAGCTGCGATTTCGGCAGCGCTGATTTGAGCTTTGGTAGCTTTTTTCTTTCCCATATTATTTCTCTCCTTTTCTTACATACATAGTGGCAAGTCTAGAAAAATCTACCAGAGGTTCTCTAACTGCGGTGTCAGGATTATTGAAATTGTAATATAGTTCGCTGAGCTCTCGCGTGTTCAATCTGACAGATTGGATACCAATAGAGTAGAGACCGGAGATTACGGTTTCAACGCGACTATTCATGACGTCGATAGCCTTGTTGTAATCATCTCGGCTGATGCGAGTAACTTCTGGATTTTTAGAATTAGTGAAGGTCTTGAAGAAATTTTTGCCTTGCTCGAGTAGCTTTTCGGCATCGGCAGAAGTGTAGTAAGGGATAACGATGAAGAATGACTTATCCATAATATTGGCTTCCCGAGATAATTCTTCGATGAAAGTGAGATAATCATCCATTAAAACTCCAAGAAGCATATTTTCATTGTCGCGGCGGAGTTTAGCAAGCCGGTCGATGTAGGGGGCAATGTCAACGCGTTGGGAGCGAATGAGAATTTGAATAGTGAAATTTAATGAGTTAAGAAAACTCTGATAACTATATTCGACACCTTCCCGCTCGACCGAAGACATAAGATCAAAGTTAATTGATTGACAGGCGACGACCGCACGGAAGGAGCCGTCTTTCATGATTACCAGGCCATCGCGGAGTTCGGAAATTAATAATGTAGATTGGGTAGAAGTGGGGCTGTCGGCGACGGGTGGTGTGATTTCGGAGGGGTTTGTAGCAATGGTTTGAGGAGGATTTTGACCAGCAGAATACTGCTGCAGTTGTTGTATCTGAGCGGGATTGGTAGGTAATGGTCTGGAGTATGAGACTTGACTAGATGATAGAGGCTGGTTGCGATCATAGACGGCTTGAACTTGTTGACCGACCTGTGCGGGGGATATATTGGGTCCACTCATAGCTGCTACTTGTGGTGGCATACCAACGGGCGGCATGGGATGACTAGGAGCTTGATTGGGGGCTCCGTTGGTTTGAATTGGACGGTTAGTTTGTGGGTTCATAGCGCTCCTTTAGCTTATCGATTAGTATTTGTGTTTTGTTGATTAATGCGGTTAGCTTGTTGCTCGATGGTGGCAACGGTATAATCGGGGTTATTGGCGAGAGCCTGCATTTGGCTAGCAACATTTGGTGTGGAAGGCTGTGCAATTGGTCGAACGATAGTGGCGGAATTATCTATATTGGCTGTGGAGCCAGAAAAGTTGCTAGAGTTACTGTTAAAAACACCGCTAGAAGAACTGCTATAATTAGCGCGAGGTTGAACAACTTTTTGGTAAGGTAGGGCGATATTTTGACGATTATCTTGGTTGTATTCCGAATTAGCGATGGCGATGCGCATTTGGTCAACCGCGGCAGCGTGACGTTGCTGTTGTTCTTCAGTGATGAGGTTGCGGATGGTAGTGGTATTAGCATTATCAAACATGTCGGAAGTATTGTAGGCTTCAGCGTAAAACTCGTCACGCATAGAATTATTAGCGGTTTTGATAGCGTAACCTTCGGTGTCGACTATATCTGCTAGAAAAGACAATCTATGACCAGCTTCTTCTTCAGTAATGTTACGAACACGTGAAGGCTCAACAATTTTAGGAGTTGTAATAATAATGGTTGATTCCTTTTGACCTGGTGTCCAGAAGCGTTTATGTGGTTTAAAGATGTAGGAAACGAGAGCAGCAAGATAGGTTTCCATGGGTTGGTCTTTTTTTAATGGTAGTGCGAGCGCGCCAAAAAACAAAAAGATTGGTAATGGAATGATTGCTAAGAGCGGAAAAAGTTGGAACAAAAACACCATTAACATGACGCAGCCTAAACAAATCATCAAGTAGATAAATTGTCTAAAACTGAATGGTCCCAACAACTTGTCGTCCGCCTCAACGTCTTGCGGTACTTTATAGGTTGCCATGATTCTATTTTATCATATTTTGCAAAGATTTTGAAATAGTTTTTGTGAATTAATAATAGTAATTATTGTTAAAATCTTTAACGGCGTCAATTAGCTCCGAGACTGATTTACTTGAATTGGCATAGGGATCCCATGGTCTGTCAGGATTGGCAGGGCTACCATGAGTATAGGTCTCGACTAGGTTAGCTAATTCTTGGTAGTGTGGATTGAGGTAGTCATTTTCTCGGTAAGTATCCATGATGCTTTTAGCGGCAACATCAATGTTTGTAATATTACGTAATTCATCTAAGTTTTCGTTTAGGTATGAGATGTCCTGGCTGTTTTCGTTCATTTTTTGTTTATTTTCGGAGTGCTGTAGCTGTTGTAGTATTCTAGTAAGTGCGTTGGGATTTTCTTCGGCAATTTGCGAAACATTTTCATAGCCTTGTTGGGCAAGTTCGGAAGCAGCTTTTGCTTGCTGGTAAAGTTCTTGGACAAATTGTGGATCGAAGCTTTCAAAAATATCGATCATGGTAATACGATCTTCTATTGGAATGTTTGAGTCAGCATTATGAATACCAAGTTTCTCGATGGTTTTTAGGTATTTAACAAGTTCGAGAAGACCGTCTTTCTTTTGAGCCTCAGAGATATTTGGTGAAAGTTTACGGTTAACAGAAGCTGCTTGTTTGGCGATCATGCGCGGTAAAACCTTTTGCTTAAAGGCATTTCTGAGGTCTTCTTTGGTTATGTCGGGACTATCATAAGGAATTTTATCCCATTTTTGTTGACCATTTTCATCAGTAACTAATCGTAGGCCATCAAGGGGCTCCCCGTTGACATCGTCGTACAATATTAGGTCGTAATCTGTGATATAGTCTGAAAAAGTGCCGGTAGCGCCTTCCATATTATAGGCTGCTTTTACAAGTTCGTTCCAGCGATCAAGAAAGAATGGGTCATTTAGAAGGAAGTTTCCTGGTTTTGACGCTCTATCTAGGCTTTGGGCAGCAGCGATGAGCCATTGACCTGGAGTATGGATGTAGCCGGATCTAAGTTGTGCAAGTGACATGGCAGAAACTCCTGCGTCATGAGCACTCATTTTGCTAACATCTAAACCTTGAGTAATGGTACTGGCATAGCGCCTGAGAGGTCCATCTTTGAGAAGTTGGCTAGGGTCAACGTCGGTGATGCCAAATCTGGCTAATCGTTCACGTTGTTGGGCTTCGTCTGGTGCGTTACCGATTTTTGTACATAGCAGACTATTGATAGGGTCAGCGATAGCAATATCGCTGAGGAAGAGTTCTTTCATATATCCAGCATCGTCTTCGGAAACTAATTGGATAGACTCATTTTTATCGCCCTTAATGACATATTGTTTTACTTTTCTGTAAGCTTGTTTTTCTGTTTCGCTTAGAGCATCATACTGACTTTTTTCAATGCTTTTGCCAGTTTCTTTATGAACACCGTAATAATCTTGCCATGGGGTGTGATGCATGGTAACTCCGAGTTTGTTTTTCTTAATGCTACCGTCAGGATTGCGTAATAGGCGTCCGAATTTATCTACAATTACTTCGCCGGTGTCAGGGTCTAACTCGAACCCATTGTCGTCTATTTTTGCGCAGTCATGGATGAAAGCCCGGACCTCACGTTTTTTAGGCGGGAATTTAGTCATAATGATTTTAGCTTCGGTGCGGCGACGGGCTTCGATATCGGAACTGTTGCGGATAACTTGTCCCATAATTGAGGCTTCGCCAAGCTTGCCGAGTTCTGCAGATGCGCCTCCGATTAAGCGATTATATTCTCTACGTAAGTTAGGATTTGTACTGGTGAGGCCTTTAGCGGCTTTGAGATATGAGTCAAGGAGGGCTTTTTGGTCGGCTTCAGCTTGGTTGATAGAGAAAAACTTCTGTTTCATGGATTCTTGGAAGGCATCCCAGTGCTGAGCGCCGATTTTATTGTCGGTGGGGTTTTTGAAGTGATCGCCATAGGAGGCTAAAGTATTATTCATCATAGCCTGAGCGGCAGCAGCGCGGTCGTTATGCATTGAAGCTAATTTAGCGTTACGAGTTAGACTGCGAGGATCGTTGAGCCAACGGTCGTTCCCTTCCTTGTCGCTAGCAGCGCGTGATGCACCTTTGAGGTAAACCTGAGTAAGAGCTTTGGCTTTGCGTCGTTCTAGGGCAAATTGAGTACTGAGATCACGCTCGGCTCGTCTTTGGTCAAGATATTGACGTAGTTTGGCACCACGCTTGGCGTTTTCGTTAGCGAGGTGATTTGCGCGTCGCATATCAGCATGGGATTTGGCCCAACCGGAAATACCGTTGTGGAACGGATTGGATAACTTATCGATGGCGTTGCCGATAGCTTGCAATGGTGTGCCAGCCATTTTCATAAGTGGCACTGCAAAAATCAGAGGAATATATTTAATGGCAATTCCTAATAGCACAATGAAGGTATTCTGAGCATTGGCAAGAACTGCCTGGCTGGCGAGGCTGGAGGAGCCGATTAAGAAACTAAACATAGGAAAGAAGAAGATCATACGAGCTAAGAGCGATTTCCAGGATTTGAATAATTTTTCGGTACTAGGAAAGAGATATGCAATAAAGGCAAGGGGGGCTAACATAACAAGAATATAAATGAGGGCTTGACGGGCGGCGATAGTAGCCAGTGCTGATAGTACAGCAATAAGTGCACCAAAAATGATCGGAATAAAGCTGAAGAATAAAGCGCCGTAGCCGTTAGTGGCACTAACGGCGAGATCAAAGATGGCTCCACCACCGATAAAGATTGCCCAAAGTTGGTTAAGTGAAACATTGGCATGTTCAGACATCTGACTATTAGCAATGATGTTCTCCTCAATTGAAATAAGATAGTTGTTGATCCCAGAGCCAATAACATTACTAATATCTACGAGAAGGGTACAGATGACGTAGCTGAGGTTGATTAGGATGACGGAGACAATAATACGAGGAAGGACACGTTTAATTCCATAATTATTGACACCGAATCCAGTGAGTTGTGAAAAGATAACGAAGGAAATAAAGATCATGAAGACGATATTAGTGATGTCGCGAACGTATTGCCAGACAACATAGGTGGGAGAATTATCCTCAGAAGAAAGTGGACTAACG
Source organism: uncultured Candidatus Saccharibacteria bacterium (assembly GCA_947565505.1). Lineage (GTDB taxonomy): Bacteria > Patescibacteriota > Saccharimonadia > Saccharimonadales > Saccharimonadaceae > Nanosyncoccus. The sequence goes on from CANOGH010000023.1 coordinate 12,962, forward strand.
ATCAGAATTGATTTAATCGCGTCGTAGATACCGTCAACGGCATTAGTAAAAACTCCTGCTCCAGGACAAACGAAATAATAAATGGCACCAGTTTGTTCTTTACAGATGTCAATAGGCTCTTGCTCGGACTCTTCTTGATCGGTGTCGGTTGTTGATGTAGAGTCTTCTGAACCACCTGTGTCTTCCGTGTTTTCGGTGTCGTCCGTATTGGTAGTTTGATCTGTGGAGGTATCATCATTTGAGTTATCAGCGTTGTCAGTGGAGTTTTCGTCGTTTGAAGTATCAGGGTTGTTAGTATTTTCTGAAGTGTTGGAATTATTAGGTACAGCGAAGGCTGGTAAAGAAAAATTAAAAATGAAGTAGCAGCACAGTGTGACTGTTAGTAATGGTAGCATGAATAATTGTTTAACTGATAATTTTTTCATGAATATAATTTCTCTCAATTTTTGGAACGTAATACTGATTTAGAACTTGTATTTACGTTGTCAACACTCTATATGAGTTAATTATAGCACATCTGTTATGAAATATCAACATGGATTTTAATGGTTTTGACAGTATGAAAAAGATGTTTTAAGAATAAGCAGTTTAAAAATAAAAATTAGGAGACATATTATAATTTTAATAGAAATTATGCAATAAAATACAAAACCTGCCATGATTGACAGGTTTGACCCGAACAAAATTTTTGTTAAAGGTGTTGCAGAATATGTAAAACCCGAACAACCTGCCATAATTGGCAGGTTTAAGACTAGCAGTGGTGAAAATATAGATTTGGAATGAGGGATTATGGGAAGATTTAAGCTAGTTTTTTTGGTACATAAATGATAAGATGAGAATATGAAAAGAGTATTGGGAATATTTGGTATATTGATGATGTCTTGTGTCTGCTTGAACACGGTGATTCCGTCTGGATCAACGTGGGCAGCGGCAGACACGAACTGTAGTGCGCCGGGTTTTTTGGGTTTGAAGCCTTGGTATGCAGGTTTATGTAAGGAAGGTGCAAAAGAAATACAGTCACCGAAGGATGATGATGGGCTAGTAACCTTTATTTGGACAATTATATTGAATGTGTTGTTCGATATGCTACTTTTGGTGGGCTATGTTGCTACGGGTGTGGTAGTATATGGTGGCTTTTTATACATTACGGCGCAGGGAGATCCGGGAAAAATTGTAAAAGCAAAGAAAACTTTGACGACGGCGACGATCGGTACGGCGATCGTGATGCTGTCTTCGGTGATTGTACATACGGCGACTGAAGTGATTGGCATTGATATGTCAAAGGGGTTAAATCAGCTGTCTGGGAATGAAGCAACAGCGGAGATGTTGACTAGTATATTGAATTGGTTGTATGCGGCGGCTGGTTTGGTGGCGGTGGTCTATATTGTGAAGGGTGGTGTAGATTATGTAATGTCGCAGGGAGATCCGGGTAAAATTAAGAAAGCTACTACTAGTTTAATTTATGCCGTGGTGGGGTTGGTGGTGGTGGTTTTGGCTGCTGTAATCACGGGTTTTATAACGAATGCGGTTGGAGGAACAATAAAATGAGAAAAATTTTAGGTGCGATAGTTGCCGGGGCGATGTTGGTAGGTGGATTAGTAATGTCAGAAACGGTATTGGCAGCTCCTGAATCAGTGTGTAGCGATCCAGATATCAGCGAAGAGTTAAAAGAAGCGGCGGGTTGTAAGACGGAAAAGGATATTTCTAATGTGGCAGTTACGTTGATTAATTTTGTGGTAACCTTAGTGGGGATAATTTCGGTGGCAGCGATGGTGTATGGTGGGGTAATTTTTACAACCTCACAGGGGGATGCTAACAAGGTGAAAAAAGCTCAGTATATTGTATTGTATAGTGCGGTGGGATTGATTGTGTCAGTGTTAGCGTTTGCGATTGTGATGTTTGTAAGTAATAATGTTCTCTAGAAATCAGGGAGTGAAAATTGAGAAAATACTAGACAAAAGATAAGTGGTGGTGTATTATTTATAGTAAGATAATTAAACGGGATGTTTTAAAATGAAAAAACTATTATTAAGTGTTTTTGCTACAGTTATGATGGTAGTAGGATTGACCGGAGTGGCTTCTGTGTCGCCAGCGTATGCTGAGACTGCACCAACGCCGGGTAGTGAGATAAGTGCACCAGAAAACTCTAATATGAACGGGAATTTGTTAGATACATTGAAAAAAGTTATTACGGTGATTGTGGGTGCTCTTGGCTTCGTGGCAGTTGCGATGGTAGTGATTGGTGGCGTAACCTATGCAACTTCTCAAGGTGATGCCACCAAGACAAAGAAGGCTATGAATACCATTCTCTATGGAATTGTGGGTGTGATTGTGGCAATGCTTGCGTACGCAATCGTGAACTTCATCCTTGGCAATGTTTTTTAAATGATAATAATTGACGAGATTTATGAAACTGAAAGGCGTATTAGTAGCGGTTGTAGCACTATTGGGGGTGTGTATGTTTCCTGGCGATGCATCTGCGGAGGTTTTGTGCCCGACTGGTACTGTGAATGCAGATAAGAAGGTAGGCTCCTATGCTGAGTGCAATATCCCGAAAGATGAGGGTAAGCGAGATTTACTTGGTACAGTAAATACTATTATTTCGGTAATTGCTGGTGTTTTAGGTGTTGTAGCGGTTGTTATGGTGGTGATCGGTGGGATCACCTATGCCACTTCAGCTGGTGATGCTACAAAAGTGAAAAAAGCGACTAATACGATCATCTATGGCTTTATTGGTCTGTTTGTGGCGATTTTGTCCTATTCGATTGTTAATTTTGTGCTTGGCAATGTGTTTAAGGACGCTGAAGCGAGCGAGACCGAAGACGAGTAAAAATATATTTAGTACAAATTAATGAATAACCACCCGATGCTGGGTGGTTATTTTGCTGCGTCTGTGGGTTTGTGATTCTCGCTTGAGAAGATATGATATAATTAAAGAAGATGAAAAAATTAATTGGGTATTGGCGGCAGCACTGGTTAAGATTAGGTGTGATTTTGGTAGTGGTGCTATCTGTTGGTTTAACTTTTATATATGAGTTTGAGAAAAAGGTCTGGAACTCTGACGAGATTTATACAATGAGTTCATCGGTTTATCCAATTTGGAATGATATATTGGTGACTCATGATGCTGGTGGACCGATTTTAAGGAATAAGGAGGAGTTTCAGCGGGCGGTCGAGTTTACAAAGTTTGATCCGTTTATGGTATATGAAAATCAGGTGAAGGATGTGCATCCGCCGTTGTTTTATTTGGTCTTTCATTTTTTAGCATTATTCTTGAGCAAATGGATTTATCAGATCGGATTTTTAATTAATGTGATTTGTATGTTGCTGATAGATTATATTTTTATTAAAATATGTTTATTATTGAGACGCAAAGATGCCGTGATTCTGACATTGATTTTGTTGAATTTTTCGGTACTTATGATGTATGCTGTAACATTCCAGAGAATGTATCTAATGTTGACGGTTTTTGTGGCGCTGACGGCATATTTGAATTTGAAAATTTGGAAGAACGGTTTTAAAATCGAGAAGACTGATGCTTTGCTTTTGGGGCTGACGGCGATAGCTGGCTTCTTAACGCAGTATTATTATATAATTTATGCGGGATTAATGTTGGTTTTGATGTTGATTTGTATGATAGAACAGAAGAAAATAAAAGCGCTGTGGCAATATGTGCTCATTTTTGTGGTGGCGGGTATGATTGGACTATTAATATATCCAGCAAGTATTGACCATATTTTGTTTGGTTATCGTGGAGTGGAAGCAATGGCAAGCTTGGATTATAGTATTTTGATTGATGGTTTACGATGGGTAATGGAGATTGCGGTATGTATGGTGGCAATTTGGATGGTATTACCAGTAATGATTTGGCGGGGTGTTAAAAGTCAAAGGACACTACTTAGAGAGAATTTTGGGTGGTTCTTGTTGTTAGCTTCTACGGTCTTTTATTGTTTGATTGTGTGCAGGATTTCGCCTTTTATTCATTACCGTTATGTGATACCAGGTCTAGCGATGGCGTGCCTGCCTATGGCGATGACGATTGCAAGTTTAAAAATAGAAAGAGTCTGGCAATATATCGGGGCATTAGCTATATCTATAGTTGGATTGATGTTGATGCCGCACGTCAATAGTCAAACTGAATATCAAGAAGTGTTGAAGTTTGCTGAGGAACATAAGGATATGAAATTAGTATATTTAACTGGTAATGATTATAATCATCTGGGTGTTTTTCAGGAGCTTGTAATTTATGATCAGTCTTTAGCAATCTATAAGAGTGATCTAGATAATTTGGGTAATTTTCTTAAAGATGATGCATTTATTTTGAGGATTGATTATTTTTATAAAGACGATTATCAAGAAATTACGGAATTGTTGAGGAGGCATAATTATGGTGTTAAAGAGACTCTGTTTGATGATAGTGATGTGTATTCGACTCATGTTATTGTTAAAGATTAGGGAGTTTGAGGAAAATGTCTAAAATTTTATAGTGTGGATATAGTATAGAGTGAGACTTAGCTGATTTTGGTATGTTAAAATTATTAGTGAATTGATAACCTTGGTATTAAGGGTGAATAGGCTATAGGTAGTGAGGTGATGGTTTGATGTGGTAGCTGCTTTTTATATAAATGTCTGAGATGCAATTTTGTTACTAATTTTACGTCAAAAATAATGCTCACTTCTAGCAGAGCAATAATCTAATTATAGCAGGTTTAATGTAAAGTTTTCCTTTTTCTTCCTTTTCTATATGATATATAAATAAGATCCTGATATGGTTTTTTGAGTAGATTTGGATGGAGAGACGTGCTTGAGCGGTACTTGATATAGAAGTGGTTTTGATGAGATAAAACATAAGAAACAAGGGATGCATTTCCCTACTTCATAACTCGCCGCTAACATTAATATACCTGCAATATGCCAATAATATATTTCTAACACTATTACACTTTTAATATCAATATCGTTGTATTAATATTTTCTGAGGTGGAGAATGATGGGGCAAATCTCCCAAAACGCTCATGATTGTATATTTAGTGATTTTTACTATATAGTGAT
>CANOGH010000024.1 GCA_947565505.1 uncultured Candidatus Saccharibacteria bacterium
GCGCTAAGGTTATTCTCCTGATTTAAAATTTATATCATTATAACATCTCTGGTTGCAAGCTGGAGATGTTGCTCGGGGCACTTTTGTGCTATAATGAATTTCAGACTTATGAAAAAATCTCACACCACTAAAAACTATCAAAAAACTTCATACACCGGTCTCGATGATGAGGCGGTGCTAGCTTCAAGAGCGAAATATGGCTCTAATCAGTTGGAGGAAAAACGCAAACTCAACCTCATACAAAAAATTTTGCACATATTTACCGAGCCGATGTTTTTGCTTCTCCTGATCACTGCGAGTATTTATTTTATCCTTGGTGAAGTTGCTGACGGAATTATTATGCTAGGCTGCGTCCTGTTTGTAATTGGCATTGAATTCTTTCAGGAACAAAAAACCGATAAAGCTATTGAAGAACTTAATACTCTTTCGGCTATCAATATTGACGTGATTCGTAATGGCGAGCGGATCGTTATTGATAGTAAAGATTTGGTCGTGGGTGATATTGTACTTCTTGAAGAAGGCGACAAAATTCCGGCGGACGGTAAAATCTTAGAATTGCAGGGTCTTGGTGTTAACGAGTCTGCTCTAACTGGCGAATCAGCGGTGGTTTATAAAAAGCTGAGTGATGACGTCAACGAGCATTTTAAATTGGATATGTGCTATGCTGGTTGCGACGTTACTAACGGCTCGGCAGTCATTGAAATTGTCGCCGTTGGTAAAAGTACCGAATATGGCAAAATTGGCAGTGCGCTTGGCTCAATCAAAAAAGTCAAAACTCCCCTGGAGAAACAGATTAGACAGTTAATTGTGGTTTGTACGATTATCAGTCTTACCTTTTGCGCAACCGTCGTCTTAGTGAATTTTTTCTATAATGATGGGCTCGGTATTAAGGAACGTATTACCCAATCAATTCTATCTGGAATTACCATGGCAATGGCTACCATTCCAGAAGAAATCCCAGTAGTTTTAACCGTCTTTTTGGCGCTTGGTGCCTGGAAGCTAGCCAAACAGAATGCACTTACTCGGAACATGAAAGCAGTTGAGACTTTGGGCGCAGTCACCGTGCTTTGTACGGACAAAACTGGCACTTTGACTCAGAATAAAATGACCGTTCGAGACGTTTCGACTACTCAGGCTGACTTTGCGCAAATTGCTGCTCTTGCCTGTCCGAAAGATCCTTACGACCCTATGGAAATTGCCATCCAGGAGTACGCCGCTCAGCAGGGCGTGGATCAAGCGGTTTATGATCACCCGCTAGTTTACGAATATGTTTTTAATAATGAAGATAAAATGATGGGGCAAATCTGGGATTTAGCAGGTAATCAGACTCTCTGCGTAAAGGGTGCTTATGAAAGCGTCCTGCCCCTCTGTCACTTAGATCAGAAAGTGGATGACCAAATTGTTGCTCAGGCTCATCAATACGCCAAACAGGGTTATCGTGTTCTAGCGGTAGCAAAGCGTCAACACCTGGCTTCGCCACTCGAAAAACTTAAAGATTATCAGCTTGACTTTGTTGGCCTCATTGCCTTAGTTGACCCACCACGAGTTGGAGTTGATCAATCCGTTAAGGCTTGCCACGATGCCGGTGTTCGAATTATTATGATCACTGGAGATAATGGTCAAACTGCCGAAGGTATAGCTGGTCAAATCGGTCTTCGTAATAATCATGAAGTCGTGACTGGTGCTGAACTTGAAACCATGAGCGATGAAGAATTGGCTACCCGTGTTAAAACTACAAATATCTTTGCCCGTGTTTATCCTAATCATAAAATGCGCATCGTTAAAGCCTTGCAGTCTAATCACGAAGTTGTTGCGATGACCGGAGATGGGGTTAATGATGCGCCAGCTCTCAAGAAAGCCGAAATTGGCATTGCCATGGGGCTGCGTGGCACTAACGTAGCCAAGGAAGCTTCCGATTTAATTCTGATGGATGATAATTTTAATACTATTGTGGATGCGGTGGCTAATGGGCGTGTAATTTACGCAAACATTAAAAAGGCTATATCATATATCCTAGTCATTCATATCCCGATTATTCTAATTTCCCTCTTTGTGCCACTATTTGATTTACCATTACTACTATTGCCCGTACATATAGTGCTACTAGAGCTCATTATTGATCCTACCTCCTCCATCATCTTCCAGCGACTCAAGGCTGATCGTAACGTCATGCAGGAACCTCCCCGCAAGTTGAATGATCCACTCATTAATAAATCAACCGTCATTAAATGTATTTTGCAAGGTTCAGTGATGTTTGCGGTCGTCTTCGCTAGCTATTTCTACCTCATCAAAACTGGTGCACCTAAAGATCTTGCTACCACCTTCGCGTTTGCCACCCTCGTGATCGCCAATGTGCTAGTGGTCTATGTCTTACAATCCGACGATCTAGCCCTGAAAAACTTTATTCTTGACTGGAAGGACAAGGTTATTGTGCTGATTAATTCAATAATTATTGTAGTTCTCCTGCTACTGATTTATATTCCATTCTTGAATCGTTTTATTGGTATGACGCCACTTAGCCTCTGGCAACTATTCCTTGCCTTTTGTTTGGCGATGCTGTCGACTTTTGTCTTCGACCTACTCAAGAGCCCTTGGAGCCGGTCGACTCGGATCAAGCGGCGCAAGTCGCAAGCTGAAAGCAAGTAACTACACAAAACTGTCGTTAAGGGAGTAAATTATGAACGCTAAAATCGTTGGCAACGTAGTCGTCGTAGATAGTTAGACACTAATTATCAAAGATGTCGCCTCGGCAGTGGATTTTGTCATGTCGGTTAAAGCTGAGACCAGTCATAGTAAAATTGCGTTTAATAAGTCTGCGATTCTAGAGAATTTCTTCATTTGAGCACCGGTTTGGCCGGCGAAATTCTGCAGAATTTTGTCAACTATTAGATTAAATTCGCTATTTATGAAGACTTTTCTCATTACATTAGCCAACCTTTGCGAGACTTCATTTACGAAAGTAACCGTGGCAAGAATGTATTCTTTACTGACACCGCAGAAGAAGCCATAGAACTTCTTAGCACTAAGTAGAAGATGTGACTCCTTTGTCTGTTTAATCTTCCAAAACATTGCTACACTCGATTGAAAAGTCTATTTTAGACTGTATTGTTCCTCTAACATAATTATCCAAAGCGGTTTCGGAATTCTGGGCATTTTTACTATTATATGGAACAATAAACTTATTTTTGTGAAAAGACTCTTGACTTTTTAATCCACTTGTGCTAATATGAAATTAAGCTAGTCTGATCAACTGGACTAATTTTGACGAGCATAACGCGAATTAAAGACGAGGAGATAGTAAAAACATGGATGTGTTTGCTACATACAATGATTGGATTAGATTCCTAATCTTAATAGCTGGGATGTTCATTGGTGGTTTTACGGTTGGCCTAGCTATGAAGAAATGGCAAGAAGTTCTGGGTGTAGTGACGCTACTTTGCTCTATCGCGATACCGAGCTTAGTAGAAGCAAATATATGGTCAATTAGGTCACACTCAATGTATGGTAGTGACTGGGAGATTATTCGGGAGTTATTAAATTCTCCGAATCCTCAGTATAAAGTTATGTTTTCTCTTTACATCATACTTCCAGTCCTATGGATGATTTGCCTAAGCCAAATCATCCGCATAGTCCTAGCGAGTAGAAAACTGCGCTCATAGATCCATCTTTTTCCTAATACAATAAGACGGGTTCTGTCGTGCCCTCTAAACTTCGCTAGTTTAGCTGCTCTCTGAGACGAAAATAAAAACCCCACCCATAAGACTACGTAGTAGCTTGCATCGGTGAGGGAATGAGGAAGAATTAGGAAGTGTGCTAAGTTATATAATTTAAGCTAGAAGAATGTCGTATTATTCTGTATAATAGGCAAAGATGGAAAAATAATTTTGGACAGGGAAACATGCAAATTTCTGATTTACACATCGGTGAGGCTTATACTAATCGCGAAATTGTCGAGATTTTTAAGTGTGGCAATATGGGCGGTATGCGCCGGTCGAAACAGACTAACACCTTAGTACTAATCGCTAAATATGATAACTGTTACCGTAAGAATCGCTGGGATGAACAAACCAAAATCCTCAACTTCATGGGTATGGGCAAAATCGGCGATCAAAGCCTTACTTATGCACAGAACAGAACCCTAGCTGAGTCGGGTACAAATGGAGTTAAAGTTTATCTCTTTGAAACTTTTGACGCAGGCGTCTATCAGTACTGTGGAGAAGTTATGCTAGCGGCTCAACCTTTTGAAGCTTCTGAACCAGGTGCGGACGGCAAAATGCGCAAGGTGATTATGTTCCCTCTGCGGCGTTTAGACTAACCGCTCAAGTTCAATCTAATTCATTACAAAACTTTCCTACAGATATTTCAGCAACTCCAATCCCATATATCAGCCATACGGGCAAAAGGGGCTGGTATAGACATTACAATTCACTTCCTAATCTGGCTTTTGGTTAGTCAATTCCTTTTACATCAGATTTAGAAAATGTCCTACCACGCCAATAATGCTTCCTAAAACTACCGCCATTACTGCCATGATTGCCGGGCTTTTCTTATCTTCTTTTGCTACCAAAATAATGACTGGTAGAGCGGTTAGGACTGCGACAACTCCGCCTCGTAACCACCACAAATCACCAAACCAGTTAATACTAAAAATAATAAATGGTAGGATTAAATAATATACAAACGCCGAGGCGCATGAAAATTTATCCACCTTCATTTTGATCATCGGCAACACGTCTATGATGCCCGCAACAATACCAATTAATAATGTTAATAAGAAATTCATATTTTGTTCTCCTTCTATTTTATTATACTACGTACTCTCTAGATTTTGTGCCAAATCGTGATTATTAAATTAATAATGTTTGACTAATTTAGAAACGGTACACTCAGATGTCTTAAGAGAATTCGGAAGACCAGTGTCGATTTTTGCGACTTCATTGCGACATTACAATATCAGATCTTATTGACATATCATCAAGATTATCAAATCGTATATTACCGGAGTATACTTTTTGGCGGCGTGGGACCCAAATAATTCAAAAACATTCCTAATACTACACAGAGAGTAATAATTAGACTACAAACTATTTTTAACTTTTCATACAACTTGTCTTAAAAGTTTCAGCATTAATATTTTACACCGATAAACTGTTTTTTTGCATATTGGCTACTGCTTTGACTTCGTTTTTCCCTTGCTGGTTTTGGTATCTACTTTGGCTGTTTTGCGAGTCGCTTGCTTTTTGGTTGTTTTTGTACTTTTACTATTAGTTGATCTGTTACTGCTCTTCGCGGTAGATTTAGCTGATTTGGTTACCTCAACCTTCTTCGCTGTACGGTTTCGTGAAGATGTTTTTTCTGACTTCGCTGGCTTATTGTGGTTGAGGTGCTTGCGTAGCTTGAAATAGACCGCAAAGGACACAGCAAACACTAGCAGTATAACTAATACAAACCCCTGAGACATTACCGCGCTAGCAAAGTGTTGCTCGAAAATTGGAATAGTTGCATTGCTAACCACGCCAGTATTCGGCACATAGGCTACTTGGCCAAGCGGTTTGAGAAAGCCAGATTGTGCCAAGTTCCCCAATAGTCCGGAGTCCAAACCATTATCACTTATAGTTGGCACGCTCGGCTCGACTTTAGAAGTTGACTTATACACCACAACATAAGTGCGATCCTCATCAGTCATTACTCCTGAGACTTTAGCGAGATCAGGTTTAAACTTATCAATTTCTGGAGATTTTACATCAAAACTATCGCCTTCCTCAAGTTGATCCTGATACTCTGGCTTCGCCTCACTGCCATCTTCATAGACATACTTAATTACTAGGCTGTATTTAGGTTTCTCTGGATTATCTTCCTCTCCCTTCTTGTAAATTACAGTATATTCCAGGTCTCGATCTCTTACCGTATCACGAATCTTAGTCTTATCAGGCTTAAAGCCTTCAATTTCTGGAGAAATTACGCTAAAAATGTCGCCCGTATAATATTCATCCCGAAAATCTGGCTTCGCCTCACTACCATCTTCGTAAATGTAATGTATCACCACCTTATGTTTAGTAATTTTGTCGTAGTAAACTATTTCCGTGACATCTTTTCCTGGCATGGTTCCTTCGATAACCTCGCGACCCGGTTCCACCTTGTATCCTGGTACGGCTGGCGAATTCTCCTGATATTGGTCCCCTTGATGTAGAGTCTGGGTCTCCTCTGGTGCGACCGGTTTTCCAGTTTTGCGATCTATATACTGAATTGTGAGCTTATACGGTTTTTCTGTGGGGATTTCTGGCTGTGAATTCTGTTTGTAGAATACCACAATTTCCACTGTCCCATTTTCTGGGATTTCTGACTCAGGAGGCATGTTGCCTGTCACTACTTGCTGGTTTTTGTCCACTAGCGAGTATTCGTCGATCTCCGGAGACTTAACTTCATAGCTCGCCTCGGCTTTCAAAACCCTACTTTCCGCACCGGCAATCTCAATATTGGTATCAATATCTTTGTAGCGAATCACCAGACGATAGTACTTTTCCTCGATCGGTTTCTTGCGATATTTAACTATAATCGTGATGTCCTCAGATCCCATTACGCCCTCAACGATTACCTGCTCTTCGTCTACTAAAATACCGTCTTCCAATCTTGGTGATTCTTGGTTATATGCGCCGCCTTCTGGTAAGACCGCAGTGAAATCGGGCGCGGCTTCACTGCCATCCTCTTCCCATTGATACTTGATAGTAAGATTATGGCGTGGCTTTTCTTCTGGTTTATAACTTACAACGGCGTCATCATAAGTAATTCCTGATTTTCCGTTCAACTCTGTATAGAACGAAACCCTTCCACTCACATTGCCCGTATCGCCTAACGTTTCTGCATAATATCTAAAATATAGCGTGTCGCCAGCTTCTCCGGCTTTAGCCATCGTAATTGGTTGCTCTAACACGAAGCCATTATCACTGTTGCTAGGCGCGCTAATTCCTACATGCGTCCACGAATTTGGATCATCTGGTGTGGTGGTATATTCCAACGTATTTAAGCTTAAAGGAATAAAACCTCTATTATTTTCAATGCTTCCATCGTCCTTCTGATCATTTTCATTCATGTAAGCTGCCAGTCGTCGCAAAATCACCGGATTATCTGGATCGCGATTCTTGACGTTTGCAGCAAACTGGACTAATTTAGTATCTTTTTCGGTTTGCCCAACTATTTCTGCCTCCAAATTACTATCTGCCGAGATCGGCCACTCCATGCCTGTAATGGTAATCTTTGTATTGGAAGCGTCCGAGCTACGTTCGGCGTAGAAGAAATCAAGATTTACTACATCGCCCGGTTTTAGCCCCACGTCAAGCGTCTTTACTTCTAAGTTCTGAAAATTAGCTCGAATGATTTCATTGTAGGGTTTAACGCAGGTATTGAAGTCACCTATGGGACCTTCGCGCAAACATGCGGTCCAACTGTCATCACGCACCGCTAAATTATTGACTTTTTCAACGTAGGTAGTTAGGGTGCCATTCTTGTTAATTTTAAACCAACCTGTTAGCGCACCGTGTAAACCGCCGATGTCAAGAACTTTCTGATTATTAAGGAAAAACCACACATCGTCATCTCCAGAAAATTCAAATAGTTCTCCATCATCTGCTCCAACCTTGATTGCGAAGCGGAGATGGGCTGTAAAATTGAAATTGTGGTAGTTTCCGTCAGAGCCTTTAATCATTACATCTGTATCGTCAAGCCCAGGTGAATCATCAAGTGGGTAAATATTTTGCCCGCCGTATGTGTAGGTATTATTGCCGGTGCGCTTAAAGGTTACTGTCTTGCCATTAATCTGCTTTGATAAGCCAGGCACTTCATGAAACCAGCGGTAAAAATTATCTGTTGGTAAGACTGGGTCATTTCCTAATACATTCATCGCAAATAGGTCATGATTCACTGACCAAGATGCTTCGCGATCAGAATAGGCGGGCACCGGTAAGCCATCGGCTCCTAACGTATTTTTGACAATACCAGGCATCACTCCGTGGGTCCAATATCCGCAAGTTGACCATTCAAACTGGCGATTTTCCGCATCGCATGCGTCCGCTTTCTGATCCCAATACGTAATTGGTAGCGTAATCGTGTCTGGCTGATCTAGCGAAATTACTTTCCAAGCCATCGGAATACCATCGTAGTTCTCAATTGTTTCCAGTGACATTGCCTTCACTAGCGACGAAATGCCGATAACCACCAACGCAAAAAAAGACACACAGGCTATTCCTCGTGCAATTAAACATGTGCGTCGTTTCATATTTTTCTGTTCACTTTTCTTCATGACTACCCTCTACGTTAAACATAAAACTTATGTATAATTATATCTCATGCGCACCATAACGTCAAGCTTGTTGCTTGGCCGCTTCAATTGATTGCCCAGTTGTATATTTGCGGTTCTACTGCTTAGCTCGTAGATAATATTTGACAATATCTAATATTTCTATTATACTGCACTTGCTCTCATCACTAGACAGGAAATGCCAGGAATCAACAACCTTAATGATAAATAGCTGTATTTACTAGTTAAGCAAAATACCCCGATTCCATACTACTAGGGAATCGGGGTACTAAGCTTTACTTCTACCTTACTTATTTTTTACAACACTTTTTCCTCATTCTGATAATTTCTACAACAATTACCCCTAGTCATTACTCACATTAACCAGTCAAAAGCACCATAAATCTGTCAAAATTACAACATTTCCCTAATCAATTTATATTTTTTACAACAGGAAGCAAATCTACCCAAATATCCAGGATCATCGTGCTTAAAGTGATAGGCATTTTGTCAACCAATCACAATGGCCGTGAAGCTATTTCGCTTCTATATTATTGAACAGTTCGCTAACGATGCCGCAGGCTTCTTCGTAATCTGCAGCACTACCAGATTCGTAGCCGTTACCTTTATCCCAGGTATAATATTCGTACTCTCCGTTAGTTAATCCTAATTTCATATCAACAATTGACCCGGTCCACTGATCGTGTGGATTTGTCTTCTTCCACCTAGCAACCTCTCCGAAAAAGAACGAATAGCTTTTATAGCTGTCTTTACCGCCAAACATATCAACATTATAGGTTTTTCCATTCTTTGTGATACTGTCAATATACAGAGCTCCGTTCCACGGTGTATCTTGAACATGGTATAGTACCTCTGTTACTCCATCTGGATAAGCGAAACGTACATTCCAGTCTTCAGGTTCTAAATACTGTTTGACTGCGACATCTTGGTTGGTATCATCCTTTTGATCCGTGTCATCCTTTTGATCCGTGTCATCCACGGGTTCTTTATCAGTTGGGGTTTCCGCCTGCTCTTTTTTTAGCTGTTCTTGTAGGAGTGTAATTTTTTTCTCAAGCTCAGTGACTTTATCATTAGCTTCGGCGTACTTTAATGTTTGGAAAATACTAAAACCAATCCCAACGCATAACAATAACATCAGTGCTATGATAATAACGATGAAATACCGCTGCTTCTTATTGGTCTGGCTACTTGAAGTATTACTGCTCACCGATCCGGTTTGTGAATTAGTGATATTTTGCTCTTGATCCATGCTTTTGAGTCCTTAATTAGTTATGCTATTATAATAATATCACATTTTGTTCTGCACGGCATAAACTAAGTGGTTACTAATTCAAAACTCAAATCGCTATTCTTTAAAAATCACCTAGGTCTTAATAGTTGAGCTAATAGGAATTAATAATATAGACAACAATCAGATTCGAGCTAGGTGCGAAAGTAAACGTTAAAGCGAACATAAATATGAGTAAAAATCAAATCCGATTATTCTGTTTTTTTTCGAGCTGAAGGAATTGTTTTTAAGGAGCAGAGCGGTTTATTAGTGCGCCAAAAATCTCACAATCCTAGGGTTTTTGCCATGGTTGTGCTTTGGATTAAAATTAAAATCAATTTGTCGTTGGGGTAATCTATTTTGCTTTAACAGCTCCCTTAAAGTGTAAGGGGTTTACCTAACCAATTTAGAACAACCTCTAAGTTTTAAGTAGCTATCTACATTATAAAATAGTTCCGGATAATTGTAACGATTTTCCCATTCGCGTAAGATTAGATTAAGTTTATTAAGATCGAAGGTTAGATCACGATAAATGTGCCTAAGAGAACGTTTGATTACACTCCAAGCGTTTTCTATATGATTAGTAATGCCAAAGATGCCTTCTTCATGATTGCAAGATTCGTGATCGTAACCTTCAAGTGATTCATTATTGTAAGATTTAAGGCCATCTGTGCGTATTAGGCTGCCTTTCTTAATGTATGCTTTAACAAAGTCCTCCACAGCTTCAGAATCACGCGAATAGACAACTCTTAGTACTAGTTGATGACTACCGGGATTGATTGCTCCAGCTACAAGTTTCTGCTTCTTGTATTTCTTTTTGCCGAAGAAACTACCATCTATTTCTACAATATCTTCAAGCACCTCATCTGGTTCTGGCAAGGAGGCTCTAAACCTCGGCTTGCCAAACGTTAATGAGCTGAAAACTATAGCAACGAGTACGACTGTTCCGCTCTCATTGCGTATCAAGGAGTCGACTAAGGCGCTCTTCGACATAGAAGCGCAGAAAGCTGGCTGTAGTATTAATACTCTTATCAATACCTTACTAGACACTTATGCAGAGAGGTATATTAAAGAAAATATGTCTCAGCAGGAATCAAAAAAACAGATTCTGCGGCGTTGCCTAGAAACTGCAGCCAAAAAGGCCGGAATATTAGACCTAGGTACGCTGTTGCAAGAAACGATTGATATTTATCATCCTGAAGCACTTTTTGAGAGTCAAATTGAGAATATTGCTCAAGAAGACTTAATTCGAGATTGCACTGAGTGGGCTAATGGTCGGCCGGCTCGTTTTTTTAAAAATGATGAACCATATTTCTATACAGTAGACGGCGTTACTACGGCTGTCGGATTGTCGGAAACTGCTCACGTCAAGACAACTTTTAATGAACTTGAGAATCTGACTACTGTAGGTTGCTATTTACGCATAGATTACTGGATAGAGCTAATGGCTATTTTGCGAGCCTACGAAGCTAAGTTTGAAGAGCTTTATCCAGATCGTTTAGCCTATTTAGGCGAACAGACCTACCGGATTATCGCTCAATTTGCTAATACAGTATCTGATCGAGTGGACTTTGCGCAACTGGTGGCGCAATCTATCCTAAAAACGTTTGAAGCGCAACAGCCTGAGAATGCTGTTAATAGGCGAAAGCGTCAATACAAACTAACATTTGCAGAAATCTTAGTTATAGCGCTTACAGAACTTGGCGGGTCGGCGCATCTGTCCTCTATCTATCGGACCACAGAACGGCTCATCAAGCAATATCGAGGTGATGATGTTGGCGCGTTTTATAAAAATGAAAAAGTTTTTCAAAGTGTTGTCAGAGGGACTTTAGAACGTTGCTCAAAGGACTGTAACCCAAATACTAAGCAAGATTATTTTAGTAACCCTAATAAGAGTGAGGGTTATTGGTACCTCAATCCTGACATATATTATGATGAGCAATTAAAAACGGTACGCACGGCGTAATGTGAAGATTATGCCGATTGCGACCAAAACCGTTTGATAATAGTATATAATGCTTCAAAAGGTCGAATTCATTAAAATAGGACACAAAATGGAAAATGAAATTTTAGTCAACAAGCTGACAACATACCGTATTAAACCGGAATTCATTGGAAGGGAATTATCGGCAAGGGCTTCCCGGCTAGAGAAAATAAGCGAGAATGTTGTTATATATTGTGATAGTTCTATTCCAAGGCGGCCAAAGTATCTTAAAAAATTTTTCCAAAACCGTTCTAGAATCTAATCCAAAAAACGCAAAAGAGCAGCTTGCTAAAACTGCTAACGTCAATGATTCCGGTATTAGCTCAGAGTGAGACCTCATTAAAGGTCTCACTGGTCGTATTAAGCCTAAGTGGACGGTGAGATTAGGAGAAACGGTTTCTGGTTCAGAATCGCTTATGTTACGATTGCCATGTAATATAGACAACATAACCGATGTCGCAAATCGTATACTTGAGGCTTATGAAAGCGAAGAGCATAAAGAGAACTTTGACTGGGTTGACCAAATAAAAACAGTAAAGAATAAAGCCATTATACAAAAACTCAATAATGCTTTGATTCAGAACTTGTCTGGACTAGACGAAAATGGCAAAGCGAAGGTGTGGGCGGCGGTTCCAGATTGCCTTGATTATGAAGAGGTATATGAATTTAAAATTGGCGAGAAGAAACAAGCAAGAGTTTACAATGATAAAGAGAAGCAGTATATTATTGGTGTCATTAACGGCATGTTAGATATTACAGCATTAAAAAAGCTAAAGATTATTGCGGTGTCTTCAAGCGATACAACAGTCCTAGACCAGTGGAGTGCCTATAGATGTTTGTATGCTGAAGTGAATGGCGGTGATTCCGTATATTTACTTATAGACGGAAAATGGTATGAGATGGCAGATGACTTTTGCGGTGAGGTTAAGGATGGATATGACAAAACCGTGATCAAAAAAGACGAGTATATCGACTACAATCATGAGGGAGAAGCCGCTTATAACAAAGAACTTGCACAATCACTTTCTGGCGACTGCTATGACTGCAAAACCGTGACTTATGGTAGTAGCCACAGTAAAATTGAAGTTGCGATATCCAAATTAAAGAAGGAGATTTAGTTCACGTTAAAATGTATACAGGATCTGCTGCGCTTAGCCGTTTATTTAACCAAGGATATGTGTCTGGTGAGCTTATTCATAATGACCATGATTTTATCCTAAAGGCATACGAAAAAATTGGGGGTGATTTCACTAAGACACCAAGCAGCCGCAAAAGGAAGGTAACCTTCGCAATTATCACTAGTAAGCCAGATAAATTCGATATGCCATATTCTTGAAAATTGGATTAGTCGCAATGAGTGGGTTAAGGACCCTGAGTATGGCGACCCTCACTGACAGTACCATTCAAACAATTGTCGGCCGTAGAACAGCAAAAAGATATTGATCAGCTTGAGGTTCTGCAAAAATTGATAAAAAGCTAAACGCTAGAGAACTGAGAATTGATAATTCGTAAGACTAAGATGATAAGTATAAGATCAAAAAACTAAAATGTTCCGAAGGGGGGCTTTTAGATTTCCTGAAATAAAAGATATCGTAGAATATAAAGCAATTTTTGCTAACTACTAATCCAAAAGCCACTCTCCGCCAAGTCAACATTGATGAATTGGAAAATCCAATTGCTGTTCCACAAAAATCTACCAAAGCTTTAACAACCAAACTAATAGAGGTAAAACCGATATAATCGGATTGAAGCTATAGACGAGGGCAAAATGCAAATTGAATAAGAACTTATGAAAATGCTTTATCTGGGGGCATCAACAAAAAATCCGCCCATTTTACAGGGGTCGAATTCACTAAAAACGCATTTATATAAACTATGGTCGACCCAACTTCGCGAAGCTATAACCGAATTTCAAGGTGTTAGTCCAGAAGATGACAACCTATACTAATGATAGCATATAGATTGCGAGTTGAGAATTAGGGATAAAAAGAACGAGCAACTTAAACTCCAAATAACCCAATGAGACAAGAACATATGGTATAATCAAGCTACGAAACCAACCTATGAATCTCAAGAGGATAAAATGCCAAACAAAACCATCTCCATCTCTGCTCCGCTCAATTTTGACAAAACTACCCCTTCTATTGTCCAGCTTTCTAGCCCCTTTGGCAGCGATTGGCCTGTGGTGTATATTATTAACAACGACCAAGAAGCCTATGTCGGCGAAACCATCGATGCTTCAGCTCGTTTGTCACAGCATCTAGATAATCCCGATCGCAAAAGGCTTCATACTGTTCGTCTCATCTCCGGGCGTTCTTTCAATAAGTCGGTCGCTCTGGATTTGGAAGCTTTTCTTATTTCTCATATGGCTGCTGATAACAAGTTCCGTCTCCAAAACGGCAACGCAGGCCAGCAAAAGCACAATTATTACCAAAGATCAGAATATGAATCCCACTTCGAGAAGGTTTGGCAAGATTTACAATGCCAACGTCTCGCTAATAAAAACCTCCGAGAAATCGAGAACTCTAATCTCTTTAAATATTCGCCCTACAAATCGCTTACGCAAGACCAATATACTACTATTGCAAACATTGTTCAGTCTTTCGCTAACAACTTCCAACAAGATAGCATCTTCTTTGTCAATGGTGCCCCCGGCACCGGTAAAACCATTTTGGGCATATATTTACTCAAGCTTCTAAGTTCCAAGGTCGATGAAGGCATTTCTGATAGTGATAATTTAATCCAAAACTTACAACGACTTCAACATCAGGTTTCACGTCTTAAAATTGGCATGGTCATATCGATGTCTAACCTCAGAAATATTGTACAGGAGGTTTTTTCGACCATTGATGGATTAAATTCAAACATGGTTTATTCGCCGAGTCAAATTGCACATAGCCAAGCAACTTTCGATCTGCTTATTGTTGATGAGGCACACCGCTTACGACGTCGCAAAAATCTTGCCCAATATTCTTCTCACGACAAGGCTAATCGTATACTCGGACTTGGTGACGAAGGAACTGAGCTGGATTGGATTCTGAAGAAAAGTAAACACTGTGTTTTATTATACGATCAGGACTAATCAATTAGGGGCAGCGACGTAGACAAGGATCGCTTCCAAAAACTCGCCAAGCAACCAAACTGCAAGCGTTACCATCTCGCTTCACAGGTTCGCTGTGGCTTAGGTGGCCAAGAATATATTGATTACATAAAAGCAATTTTTAGCAATCCTGCTGGTCAAGCTTCACTCCAGGATTTTCCTGATTATGATCTCAGACTATTCGACGACGTGGGCGATATGGTATGCGCCATCAAAGCTAAAGAAGCTAAGTATGGACTGTGTAGGATCGTTGCTGGATATGCTTGGAAATGGCAAACAAAAAATCTCTTACAGCCAGCGCCGAGCAACATCGTCGAAACCCAAGCCTACATCAATCAGGGTCTATACGATATAGATATTGATGGCAATCGCTTCATCTGGAACGTAAAATACGACGGCTGGATTAGCTCGCCAAATTCTGTTAACGAAATCGGCTGCATTCATACTATTCAAGGCTTCGATTTAAATTATGCCGGTGTCATCATCGGCAACGATCTCAAATATAATCCCTGCACTAACCTATTTTATGTCGATAGCGACGAATACTACGATCGGTGGGGGAAGATCCAAACCTCTGGTGCAGATTTACTGCAGTACATCCTAAACATCTACCAAGTTCTTTGTACTCGCGGTATACGCGGCACTTACATTTATGCCTGTAATCCCGGCGTCCGCGAATATCTCCATAAAATGATTAATCCTCGCCAAAGGTAAAACTCTTCATATTTTACAACATGATAAAGCCTACCCAGTTCGGTCACCGACTGAAGTTCTTCAGCTCCACTACGAATTGATATGTGCAGGTAATTTTAGCCTTCTCCGTCACGGCTTACTCCTTTTATTACTACTGAAGATCTTTTGGGTATACTTGTTAATCTCGTTGTGACTCGTCGCTATAAAAATAAAATATGAAGCGGTGAAAGGCATAGGGAAATATTCTGTTCTATATTTATCAATTACTTGGTCGGGCGTAGTTCGCTCGGCTTTAACAGTTTTTCTTGAGGTAGATAAATAAGCATCTATTTCTCTCCTAGATAAATATCAAGGTAGGCTACATAATTTTCTAGATTACGAATTAACTCATCAAAAAGCATGACGTCTATGTTTGAGTAGGCTGTTTTTAGCTTTCTAATTTCTTTCTCTAAGCGAGCAGACACTTCATCGTCAGTACGGTCAGCCGTTATATGGTCGATAGAGGATATGATAAGTAAGCCTCTTGGCCTATAAAAATTGCTGTTCTGTATAATAGACCTTGTTTGTTCGTTAGTAATCTTAGTATAATCAATATTTTCGCTTCTAAGATCTAAATATTTATTTAACTGAAAAATTGCTTTCGTTAAATTATGGGACGGATAGTAAGAGTCTCTTCCGTCCTCCTTTCTAAAAATTGTAGTCCTATGGTGCTTGATTTCTATAATATCAACATTATTATATATATCGACGGCAAGAAAGTCTGGTCTCGCCTCCTTGTCATATCCTTCCATAGGTTTAAACACAGTTTGAGGATAAAAGTCTTTATAACCCATAAGCATCACCTGTAGATATCGTTCAAAGTATAATTGCCAGCAGGACTCTAAGGTTTTTCTTTCTTCGCCAAGCCTCTTACGAGAATATGATTTTACTTGTATCTTGTTCTCCGTCAATTTAAGGAGACCTTTTCCAAGGTCGATTATCTCTTGAATACTTTCTCGGTATAAAGGAAGAGTCTCTTTAATAGTTATCCTGTACGCACCGTCCTTAATTTGGTCGTCCATAAATTTCTTAATAAAGGTCCTGTCCCCTTTGCTAAGCGAGATATACTTGCCTTCAAAACCTTTTACAATGTACCCAACATTGGCAAAAATAGCCGAGGTATCAACTTTTTCTTGTGCATTATCGCCAACATTAAACTTATCCCTAACTATCTTGGTGGCTTTTTCTTTAATCTTTTTTACTTTATTTAAGTGGTCAAGATAATTATTGAATTTACTCTTATCGACAATAGATGTTTCGTCCCTGCTGTAATCTGGCGGCAAGATGTTAGTAAGACTCAGAAACTTTTTCTGTATACCCTGTAATTTCGAGAAATCTCTAAACTTGCTTTCGAGCGTTAGGTTCTCAAGATTTACATATTTTGACAATTCGTCTAGCTGGTTTTTGTCAACAAAAACCATAGTAAAGAAATCGGATCGCTGGCAAATAGTGTCCTCAGTATTACGCTTCCCAGATTGAAAAACCACATTGTCTGCTCGCTTTATCGTATATAGTCTAATAACAATAGTATCGTCGTAGCGACCGACAATTGGTTCATCGCTCCAATTGCGGGCAAAATTAGCCAAAATTGTATCTAACTGCTCCTCTGTCATTGTAGATATTATATAACCTACACACAAATAATTCAATACTCTGATGAATCGTTTCTAATCAGTAACCCTCAAATAATACCCTAAATCCTCACCCTCCCAATTCTCCAGCACCCACCCATGATATTCTTCCCATAACTCAGCGTAAAGTTTACTAAAGGTATCATTTTTCTCATACCAATACCAACATTTATGGTTAAGTACCATTGAAAGTTCTGTTCCATAAATACGATCACGCTCCCATCCTGCTCTAGCTCTCCTATAAGTGTCTTTAATTGCTTCTGCTCCAAAACGTTCCGCTATACTAAAGTCCTCCCAAAAAGTGGTTTGGCATTCATAGTCTAATAACTTCATGGCTTGAACTTCCTCATAAACTTGTTAACTGTACCATACTCTGCCTCAACGTACCTTTTGTAAGTGCTATAACTGAGTATAATATCTCGGTATTCTCGGCTACTTATACCGCAAGCTTTGATTGCTTTATCGGCTTCCATAATCATATTGTACCTACCACTTCTACGAACTTTCTCGTATTTGTAAAAGTTAGGCTTCCAGTCTTCATTTATCAACGTCATTTAAGACTTCACCTCGCGATTACTAGACGTCCTCGTCCATATATGCT
>CANOGH010000025.1 GCA_947565505.1 uncultured Candidatus Saccharibacteria bacterium
AAGCATAGCACTATTCTTTTTTATTGTCTCTATCTGGAGTTGCGGAACAAGACCTCAATTTTTAATCTTGTCTCTTGCTAAGAGTTAAAATCATATGAAAATCTAGCCCCTAGCTACTCATGGAGCTAGATTGTGCCCCTAAATCACTCTATAATCTACCACTTATGATAAAATGAGGAGATGATACGATCAGATGTAGAAGCATTAATCCACTCTAATTTTGGCGGCATTGTTCAAGATTATCCCTGGGAAGACTCGCCAGAATATACAATTTTCCGCCATGCTGATAATAAAAAATGGTTTGCTCTGATTGCAAAAGTCAAATATCAAGCCTTAAATATTGATAAAGCTGGCAGCACTGACATTATTAACCTAAAATCGGACCCAGATTTAATCGAAGAACTTATCAAAACGCCCGCAATTCTGCCCGCCTACCACATGAATAAACGTCACTGGATTACCATTAGACTAGACCAGTTTGAAAACCTTGATTTATTAGGCAGTTTGATTGACAAAAGTTATGGTCTTACCAGCAAGAAACGCCGTCGAAGCCTAGATTAAATAGAGAAGCAGAGAGTCATGATGCGCTTCAATACAAGTCCTTAGCGGAGTTTTTTACTTTTTGCATCTAATGGTGAAATCTAGGCTGTCTCGATAGGTATAAAGCACGGTGTTATTTTTAGGTATTAGCTGTATGATATGCTTGGTCTCGCGTCATAAATCCCAGCAATGAGGAAATTCAGATATGTCAGTCAGAAAAATAGCTGAGTAATCATGCCTCATGTTGGCAGCGCTTTTAATCTTTAGGGAAATCTGTTAATATAAAAGAAAGGAAGATATATGGATATTATCACGCAAGTAAAGGATTTGGTCCGCAGGCAGAGTGAAGTGTATAAAAAGGCTGATTCTGACGGGCATTATGATTTCTGGCGAGAGCATATCAGTCACGTCTATTACGAGGCAACAATTTTAGCTGAGAAATATCAGGCTGATAGCGAAATTGTCCAATTAGGCGCCCTCCTGCATGATATTGCACAGATGTTTCCAGGAGCGACCAAGCATCATCATGAGATTGTGGGCCGTGATCTGGCGGAGAAAATTTTGATCGGTTTTGAATATCCTAAGGAAAAGCGTGAGCGTGTCTTGGGCTGCGTTTTGCATCATCGCTCAAGTAAAAACGCGCAGAATCTAGAAGAAATTTGCGTCGCTGATGCTGATATTCTTGCTCATTTTGACAATGTTCCGATGTTGTTTGACGCGTTCTATAGCCTGCATGGCTTTAGGGGCGTGGAAAATGCGCGCCAATTTGTGGCGGATACTTTTGCCCGGGACTTTGATGATCTCAGTGGTCGCACTAAGGCGGAGTTTCGGCAACGTTATCAAACAATATACCAGTCCGTTGTTGGTAGGCCAGCTAAAGCAGAAGAGGACTAAACGCCATGAAAAAATATGATAAAGAAGGTAATGTTAGCTATACTTTGGGAACTACTCTAACTCTAGAATTGCTAGTTAACAAGTGCGAGCTCGCTAGGCGGATCTATGTGCATTCAAAGCAGCTAGATAATCAAATTTTTCGCAAAATTTTGCAACTTTGTCAGACTAATCATATTGAAGTGGTGTATTCTGATAAGGCGATTCGCCAATTTGCCGAAAAGGAAAACTGTTATATTGTCGGGGAATTTCAAAAGTTTTCAACTCCTTTTCAATATCATCAACCAACGGTTGTCTTGGTAAATCCTGCAAATTATGGCAATCTCGGCACAATTATTCGTACTACGGTTGGTTTCGGTATCCATAATCTAGCTATTATTCGCCCAGCAGCAGATATTTTTCATCCTAAAACCATTCGTGCGTCAATGGGGGCGATCTTTCATCTTAATTTTAAATACTTTACTAATTTTCAGGATTATGCCATGCAAACTTCCAATGCAATTTATCCATTCATGCTCAAGTCAAGCGTGAAGCTTCAGGACTTGAATGTTCAGGCGCCATATTCGTTGGTTTTTGGCAATGAAGGTGCGGGGCTTGGCGACGAATTCTTGAGTGTGGGTACTCCGGTCAGGATTGAGCATAGCTCTAAAATTGATAGTCTGAATCTTGATAATGCTGTGAGTATTGCGCTTTATAAGTTTACAGAAGGTGATTTTTAATTTTAGCCGAAAGACAATCTGTTAAAAGAGTAAAATATCAGTCCGCAAAGCAGTAAGATTTTCTAGACTGGTAAAGCTTGGCTAGATTTGTTACAATAGATCTATAAATTAAACTGCGAATTGGAGGAAGGCGGAGCATGAGTGCTAAGAACGCAAGTAATGAGGTCGATTCGAAACACAAATCCACCGAAGAAGTGATTGCCGATTATAATGGCTATGATTACAAGAAAATTTTTTGGGAAGATGCGGATCGTCAATATGAGGACGCGGCTGATCGTATGGCAATCAGACGCCTGTTGCCGCAACATATGAATAAATTTGTAGACATTGCCGGGGGTTATGGTCGGTTGGCTGATGAGTATTTGTCTCGCGCTGATGAGGCCGTATTGTTTGATTACTCGAAGACCGAGCTCGAGCAAGCTAAAGAAAAGTATGGCAATAAGATTAAGACTAAAGCTGGAGATATTTATGATCTACCTTTTGCGGAGAATAGCTTTGATGGTCTGATGATGGTGCGAGCCACTCATCACTTTGACCATATGCAGCAGGTTTCGGATCAACTATACCGTATCCTGAAGCCGGGCGGGATTGCCGTGATTGAGATCGCTAATAAGAAAACTCTACCTAAAATGTTCCGCTACTGGTTCAAGAAATCTGATGTGAATCCTTTTGACCAGAACCCGTCCAGTCTTAAAGACCTTAATCAAGGTAAGTTTTATAATTATCACCCAAAATACATGGAAAAGGTCTTTCAGAAATCTGGTTTTAAGATTAAGAAAGTGCTTTCGGTCTCTAATTTTCGTAGTAATAAGTTGAAAAAAGTGTTTGGGAATAAGAATTTAATTAAACTCGAAAAAGGCGCTCAGAAATTGCTTGCCCCAGTGCGGTTTGCGCCTTCTATCTACTATCAGCTAGAAAAGCCAGAATAGGTCGCCTCTGATAATATGTACAAAACGAAGCTTTTGTGATAAAATTATCTTAAACTAACTTATTATCTTAACTGCGAAAGGATTATGGAAGAAAGATGGCAAATCAAGAAAAAAATCTTGCAAAGTGGCAGTCGGCTCTTGAAGAGTTAAATTTGATCAAAAGTGGAGACAAAGTCGAATCCTACGTCATGGTGAACTGGCCTGAGTTTACTTTTGGCCCGTTTGGCATGTGGAGAAAAGGCACTATGGTCCTGACAAAGGAAAAAATGCTGATTATGAGTGCATTCGGAATCTGTCAAATGGATTTTAACTACGAAGATATTCGCAAGATTAAGAAATGCTTTGTGGGATTACTGCCAATGGGCTTTGCGGTCTCAGTCTACGAAAAGAAGAGCGACAAAGTCAAAAAGCATAAAATTTGGATCGCTGGGCGTTCTAAGTGGATGAAAATTATCGCCGACAAAGCGGGGCTGGCTCTGTAATTATAGTCTTGAAAATGGCGTTTTGTATTAACCCTTCAGTCGGGTTTCATTCTCCGTAGTTTACTACGGAGAATGAGGGCAGAACGCTACGCGTTCTGCCAGAGTATAAACTGCAGTTTATACTCACCCAACGAGAGAAGGCGAATCAGCCAAGATCGCCTCATCCCCGGAGCTTGCTCTAGGGATGTTGATTAGGGGCTATTTACAACGGCTTGCCATTAACGCCGACAAACGCACTACATCAGAAACAGAGGATAAGTTTCTAACTTACCCCCTGTTTCTCTAGTTATTGCATGTTTGTCATTTCTTTGAAATGTCCGTACGCTGTATTGCTTTTTAATATTTCTACCATTTCTGGTGTAATTATTTTTTCAAATGTTTTTAGATTATCCGGCTCTTTGACCTTTGACAAAATAAAATTTTTAAGCATAACGGTTAATGGTTCTCCTATGGCAGACTTATAATTAAACCCAATGAGCTGCATGGTTTTAAGGGCGTCTACGCTGATTAACTCCTTAATTTGCTCATAAGATTCAACTTGAGATTTTACAGTCTCAACAGCTTCGGGACTGATTTGTTCAGCGGACGATATCTGAGATTTTTTATAATCTGTATAATACGTGATACCGTATTATACAGATGCTGAATATCCTCATCGCTAATCACTATTTTTTCTAATCCGGACTTATAGGTTTGAGCAATTCTGACGGCTTCTTCTCTTTCACTAAGCAATTCATTGATTATTGCATCGTATGTGCTACGGACGTTTTCAATAGTTTTCTCTGTCTTTATTGCTCGAATTTTACTTGATACAGCAGTAGCCGTCCCTTTAATGGCCAGTTCTGCTAAAGCCGTTCCAAGAGAAAGTAATTCTGTTGCATATATATCATTCATAAACACTTCTTTCTTGCAATTTTATGACGAAATTATAGCGCTGTTAATCGACTAAGATGTCAATTTTTATTATCCAAATCAAATAAAACCTTCTGGCTGCTTTTATCATAACATATATATCAAATTATGCAACTCGTTGGTAGCGCCAGCTGGAATCGAACCAGCATCGTAGACTTAGAGGGTCTATGTCCTATCCGTTGAACGATGGCGCCACAACTACATTATAGCAGTAACAGAGTGGTTTTTCAAGCGTAAAACTAGCATAAATCTCATAATGCATGATTTAGCTATTGACTTTTTACGGCACCTGTGATAAAATAGAAGTATAAGGAGTTAGTTTTTGCTAAATGCCTCGGATTTTGATGAGGCAAATGATATGCGCACCCTAAAACTATAATTTTGACGCAAGATCGTATTAAAGGGGAATAAGTGTGAAAAAACGTGGCTATTCACGCCAATTTGAGCGTATTGTTTATCCTACGGATCTGAATTTCCTATATCACGTTCTTCTGAAATATACTCACGTGGGTGTGGTGAACCCTGTAATCAATGACTTGGTATGAGCCTAACGATTACCATGACATAAAAAATGTTTTGATGCCTGGTAGTATAGTGGTTGTTTAGGAAACTGTGTGGGACTAAGTTATGTCTTAGAATCTATGTTTGCTACTTACATTTAGTATTTTAGTAAAATACGTCGGAAGTATAGTCCAGAAACCAGCAGGAGGATCGCATTGCTAGAGAAAGAAGAGGTCTTTTACTGCTGATTTTTCCATCTCACGGCGCAGGGTTTATTTCAAGTATTAAGTTGGTTTAATATGAGCTTGAATTGCTTGAGAGGGGAAGCTCAATATTTTATCAGTGCTCCTACGGTTTACTATTAAAAGCGCCAAATATGTGATATTTATCGCAGAAAGTGGAGTTTTACTCACCGGAAAGCCTTTTATGGGCGTAGTATCGAGAAGCAATTCATACGGCAGAAGCTGAGCCAGACAAAAATAGCCTATCGGCTTATTGACAAAATCGAAAAAATATGTGGTGACCTCTGCGGGAATCGAACCCGCGTTGCCGGGATGAAAACCCGGTGTACTAACCGTTATACTAAGAGGCCATAACTTAATACTGATTTTAGCAAAATTCCTGCAATAAATCAACCCTCTTTTTCACAACTCCAGACATACTCAATGCGATAATCTTTGACTCCATAAGGTTCGAATGGGATAAATCTTGCACCAGTAACGTTAGTATTACAGTTAATCTTGCTATTCTGGAAATATTTGAGCTTATCATGGTTTTTGGCGTCATCATACAGTAACATTTGTCGCAAATAAACCAGTGGCAAACCAGATTCTTGATATTTTGACAACATAGTAGTCAGATTGTTGCCAGAGCTTAGTAATTGTGGATAATAATATTCTTCATAATATTCCTTCGCCAAGCTCTGCATTTTATTTTCAGTCATATGCCAAGGATTAGCCCAAATCTGCATCACTAAGGTAAAGATCACCACGAATGACGAGACGGCAATCACAACCAACAAGTAGATTTTCTCGAGTGTGAATCCGGGTTTAGGTGCAGCTTGCCTATATTGCCAGGTAAGTCTCTGCGATTCCTCTTGGCGTATCATGCATTTCATTTTACCATAATAATTTTGTAAAAACAATCGTGCATTTTCTTGCGTCACAGAACTCAACAGGTTGTTCAGTTGGCTTATCTGTGATACTATAATAATATGAGTGAAATAATTAGACGTACTAAAACTTTGGCAACTATTGGTCCAGCTACCGATAGTGAAGAAATGATTGACCAACTAATTGCAGCTGGTCTTGACAACTGCCGACTGAACTTTTCTCACGGCACTTATGAGAAAATGGATGAATTTATTAGCTGGATTCGCAAAGCCGCCGCTAAATACAATCGTCACGTGGCGATTGTGCAGGACCTTCAGGGGCCGAAAATTCGCCTTGGTAAGATTAAAGATAATTACCTAGAAATCAATGAAGGGGATGATATCATTCTTGACCACGCCGTTACTGAGCACGACGGAGGTTTAACCTTGCCAGTTCAGTACAATCTAGCAGCAAAGGTGAAGGTTGGTGATCCAGTCTACATTTTTGATGGCAAAATCCGTACTCACGTGCAAGAAATCGTTTCGGATACTGCAATCCGTCTGACTGCTGAGAACAGCGGTTTCGTCAATAGCAATAAGGGTCTAAATTTGCCAGACACTGATTTTGGTGGCGACATTTTCCCAGAAAAAGATATCCGTGACCTCGACTGGGGTGTCACACGTGATTTTGACTACGTGGCGATCTCTTTCATCCAGAAGGCTGAAGATATTATTACTTTCCGCCAGATGCTCGAAGATCGTGGCTCTAAGGCTAAAATCATCGCTAAGATCGAAACCAAAGCAGCTGTGGAAAATGATGCTCACCTAGAGGAAATTGTTAAAGCCACCGACGCTATCATGGTGGCGCGCGGCGATATGGGCTATGAAGTGGGCGCTGAGATTGTGCCAGTAGTGCAGCGCAAATTGCTCAAGTTGTGCCGCAAGCACGCCAAGATTTGTATTGTTGCTACTCAAACTATGAGTACTATGGTTGATAATCCTATGCCTACTCGTGCCGAAGTCAGCGATGTGGCCAATGCCGTTATTCAGGGTGCAGACGTAATCATGACCTCTGAAGAGACTGCCATGGGTAAATATCCTGTTGAAACCATTAAGCAAATCATTGATGTAATTAAATATGTCCAGAGTGAAGTGAAAACTGATCCAGTGACAGTTGAGCCAGGTGAAGAAATTAGCCAAAATTATGACGCAATTTCTGAAGCCGCCGCTCGTCTTGCTGAAAAGATCGGTGCCGATGTGATTGTCTGTCAAACTGCTAGCGGCGCAACAGCGCGGGCTATGGCAGCGCAACGGCCAAACTTGCCAATTCTAGCAGTCACTGATGATGAGCGTGTAGCCAATCAACTTTCCTTGGTTTATGGTAATATCGGCTTTGTCAGGGAAACTAATGATGATTGTGGAATTGCTCTAGCTAAGGAGCTTAAAGCTTCAGGTTACCTCCAGCCAAAAGCTGATGCTACCAATCTACTGACCGTCGTGGTCTCTGGAAATAAGGAAGCTACTAGTACGGACACCATCAAAGTACGCTACATTTAAGCCAGCTCTCACTGAAGCAGCACGGTAGTCCCAAAGAAGTAAAACAGCACTCCACGCGTGGGGTGCTGTTGAGGTATTAGGCTCTAACGGAGTCTCCTTGATCAGTGTTGCTAGGCAAACGTTATTGGTACCTTATCTCACCAGAAAACCGTTAAAATTTTTATATTATAATATATATCAAGAGGTTTTGTCAAAAAATAAAGCTTTTCTTTGAAGACAATCGCAGATTTTGTGGTAAAATGTGAAAAATCCATTGCTTTTTAATCATATATATGATATAATAGATACATAGACATGTTTTTGAGGCTAGTCACCTCACGTAAGTTAAACAGATAAAGGGGGAATATTATTCATGGATAATCGATCTTCATCTAACGCTTTTCGCGGAAGCGACGAGGCCCGGAATCAGCGCCGCGCTAAGCTTCTGGAAGTAATCCGCAAAACCGCACTGGAGGTTAATGCTATACCAGTAACCAAGGAAATTGAACCAGCTATACGCCCACATACGATGATGGTGTATCAGTACTATTTTAAAGGCCTGATTAATGCCAGAGCAGTAGTAGACTTTGATGCGCTGATTGATCCAGATCGGCGCATTTATCGCTGCGCCGATTCAGACAAGGCTTTACTTGAGGGGATTAGGCGCTTAGCTCGCAAACTGAAACGTGACGTCTGGTTAAAAGATATTGATGCCGATCAGAGCATCCCTGGCGCACGAGTCTATAAAGTGCGTTTTGGTGATCGTGTAGCTATTAATCAGAAAGCCGATATTGGAAGAGTCCTGTACGATCTGGGAGTCATACCTAATGAGAATGGTCTAGATGCTGACACCAAAGTCAAGCTGCAACAGACGGTACGTAAGAGTGGGACGACTTTGCTGAAACATAATTTTGGCATTCATAATGACTTACCAAGTTTGTTTTGGTATACGGAGCAGGGAGTAAGCATAACGCAGTTGAATCAATTAATTGGCGCTAAGGAAATCCTGGATAAACGTTATGCTCATAAAAGTTTCGTTACCCCAAATAACGTGCTGAGAAGGAAAGATATTGCGATATTGACTGATACGATCCAATATACGCATCGTCGTCTCCAGACTAAAGATATCAATCAGCTTTCTGGCCTTCTGTCCACAACGGATTTATGTAAGCTGGTTGGCGGCATTGACGCTTTAAATTGCCTGATTGGCGCAGACAAGATTCTCTACGAGGATCCGAAGAGTCAGTACTATCATCTGCTCGTTCCAGAAGATTTAAAAGAATCGCTTCAGAACGGGGTGCGCAGACTGGGGCGTAGGCTGCGGGTGAAAGATCTACATGCATGTAATGGGCTACCTTGCTGGTGGTATGTTTTTGACAAAATTGCTAAATGCAATAATAATATCATGAACGATGTAACGATATCCATGGTTAATGCGGGAATCTTTGCCGATCAGATTTTATCAGAGAGTATTGCCGCGCAGAAATCATAATCTGGTTACAGCTCGCATCAAGACGTAGACGTTAAGGTGCGGGCTAGCTTTTTATCCCGGTTATGTTGCATTTGAGGGTTAAGTGGAGAAAAAACTATTGACAAAACTAATAATCTGTGCTACAATAAGAAGAGAGGTATCTCTTTGGTGGTTATACCTTAGTTTCTGATGAAAATATGCAAAGCTTACCATTTTATTGTGTGGTGGATTCTGGGTTTTATGTCAGTTAAACTGTATTAATCTGTGCTCGAAAAGCTCCCTAATAATGTTTTAATAGCAACATAAAAGAAAATTAGCATCTCCGACCTTTGAGATGCTAATTTGTTCTACTACTTTTTTTGATACACTTAAAGATTTGACAATCCTTCAAACTACCGTGCTGAAACTTCCGGTACTTTCTATCCAGCGTGTAGCTGTAGGCTGTCAGGGTGTCTTATAACTTTTCTCGGAGTTATGATGAATCGGATCTCGACTACCATGATACGACCAGAGCCGTTTTCTGGCGTTTGTCGCTGGCGGCGATCCAGCTGTTCCTTCCTAAAAACACAACAAGTTTAATGGCTAAATGCTCTGCGTCTCACTATCTTGCTACGCAGCGTACTGCACTCCCCCAGTGTCGAAAGGAAATGTTGGCGGGCATGATTTTATCACCGTTCACGCCAGAGCTAAAGGTCGTATTTAGGTCGGAAGTTGCTGTCCAATAGGAAGATGCAGCACCGACGTTACGTAGGTGATCATAATAGACCACTCCAGCCGTGGTAAAATAGAGCGGCGTCAGGCGAAAATCTTGCCCACTGGCGCTAGGATTGGGACCGTAGGGGTCATTATTAGTGCTGCTAAGTTCCGGCCAAGTAAAACCATATTTACTAAGCAGTGTCGTAAAGCTATAATCAACGAGCTCTGGAGTATTAATCATTCGTAAATTAGCTGGCAGGCGCCAGTTTTTTGGACAAATCGAATCCTCGGCTTCACGGTAAGCTGATATGGTCCCACCACTTCCAGCCGTTGCCGTATTGTATTGGTAATAATTGCCGATTAAATAGTGAGCATCATATTCGTGAGTTGCTATGTTCAGGGTTGTGCCAGTACTAGCGTAGTCCCAAGTTGGTTTCCATTCTGGACCAGATACGTCAATAAAAGTATTTGGCTTATAACCGGCACTTTTATTGTCGGCACCATCAATACAGGTTTGCATATCTAGGGCGTTATCACCACACCTTAGCCCTGCTAGCGGATATTGATTAACAAATTTTCCCATATTCCATGAATAAGTTTCGCTGTGGGTATCGTACTGCTTGTAATTACCGAGCGTGTTTTCCGCATTAATCATAATAGTCGCTTCTGGCCGGTAGTGAGCTTTACCGTCAATAACTTCGCATTCCGGATTAGGCACCTCGGTGCCATTTAAATTGCCGCATTTGTCCGTGCCGTCGGTCGTGCTATTAGCGGAGTTAATACCCCAGACTGCACCCGAGTTGAGATCGGTGTTCGTTCTGTTGAGTGAATTTTGAGCAATCATTGTGCTCGTGATGTCCAAGGCTAAATTTTGCACCATCCAGCAACGTCCATCCGCCAGCTTACTCACCCAATAACTATTGCCGTCGCGCACATCAATCAGACGCTTTGTTACCGGATGTTTAGAATCGGCGCTCAGTGGCGTTTTGGCGCAAATTTCTGGCGTCATGTCTTGCATGTAGACTAGATCGGACAAATTCTCGATCTTCAGGGGGTTGGCAACCGCTGAAATCACCATTTGATTATTATAAGTGCCGGCTGGCAAGCTCGAGTCAGCCCTTACCCCAAAACTTAACGTAAAAGTGTCTGCCGTATCGAGATTGGCACTATTTGTCGTATGTACCATCTGCTCACTCGCCGGGATAGCGTTAAACTTATCCCCTGATGTTGCTCCCTGCGTTAAATTATATCCCCAGACGTTTTTGCCAAAATCGGCAGATCCGAGATTGTTGGCGCTAATCGAATCAATCTTTTTGGTCGCGTCGTCCGTCTTTGTGAGTGATGTGGTGCCATCGGCGGTCGAAAGATAAAGTTTGTACCCCGTAGTATTATTCGTATCAACGCTGACTTGAGTCTTACCGCTAGTAAAAACTCCCTCGCTTTTAGGGATGATGTTCAGGTTGATATGATTGTCCTGCAGCGCAATTGCAACCACCGGCGCTAAGCGTGTATTGATGGTAGCGTTGACCGATTCCGCCTCTGCTGGAGCACTTAAAAATACGCTCGGAACCAAGGCTATTAGTAGCGTAAGCATTAAAAAGCTTACGCTTAAAAATCCCAGCGCATGCAAAAATTTAATATTGTTGATTGTAACCATTGTACCTCCATAGGTTGTTTTATTTTGTGGCCAGACCCTCACGCTGTCGCCTCAGGCCTCATGTTGGCGCAGTGCGTAAAACCTGCCAACAAAAAGCGACACCGTGTAAGGTGTCTAGCTTCCTCTTTTGTATTCTGACTGCTCCTAGCAGTACAAAATCATTGTCATAAGTACCAAGTATGACAAAGATTTGTACCCACCGCAAACAATCAGTACAAAAAATTTGTATCACAAAACCGTGATAAGAAGTAGACAACTTCATTATAGCATGCGCTACATTTTAGGACAAGCACTTTGTGCTGCTCCTAGATTTATTGATCAGCGTATGGTACAATATAGATTATCGATGGTTGGAGGAGAATAAAATGAAAGCAATTGCTAAACAAACCGTACGCGACGTCAATCTGAAGGACGCCATTGTTTTGATGCGTGTGGATTATAATGTGCCACTGGAAGGCGGTATCATTACCAGCGATTTTCGCATCAAGGCCAGCCTACCCACTCTCCGTTATCTTCTAGACCATGGAGTAAGTAAGATTATTCTGATTTCGCATCTAGGTCGACCAAACGGTAGGGAAGAGCAGTATTCTTTGCGCCCAATAGCGGAGGAGCTAGCTGGTCTACTGCCGGGCGTGGCGGTGAATTTCGTCGATCAAGTATCGGGCCCAGAAGTGGAAGCAGCTGTGGAAGAACTACCAGAAGGCGGCATTTTGCTATTGGAAAATCTACGCTTCTATCCGGGTGAACAGGCTAACCAGCAGGATTTCGCTCAATCAATTGTTGACAGCACTCATGCCAGTCTCTTTGTGCAGGATGGTTTTGCGGTGCTACACCGTGCTAATGCCTCTACTGACGCAATCACAAAGCTTTTGCCGACAGTAGCTGGTCTGCTCGTGGAGCGAGAAATTGATACCCTAACTCAGGTGCTAGACGCGCCAGAGCATCCACTAGTTGTGGTTATTGGTGGAGCGAAAGTCGAAGATAAAATGCCGATGGTGGCAGCCTTCTTTGACCGAGCCGACAAAATCTTGGTTGGTGGCAAAATTGCTGCCGATGGTTATACCAATGCGAATCCGAAAGTTTATGTAGCCACAGACTTTGACGAAGACGAGTCTGGCAATAAACTGGATATTGGTCCAATATCCATGATAGAGTTTATTAAAAATTGTGAGACTGCTAAAACAATTGTCTGGAGCGGAGTCTTAGGTAAGATTGAAGATGCAGCTTACGCCACCTCTTCAACAATTTTAGCCAAATTCATTGGCGAACACCCAGAAATCACTTCCATAATTTGTGGTGGTGATACCTCAGGTTTTGTCGAAAATCTAGTTAAGGAAGATCCTAACCTACATTATTCCTTAATCTCCACTGGTGGCACAGCTGCACTTGCTCTCATCACTAGACAGGAAATGCCAGGAATCAACAACCTTAATGATAAATAGCTGTATTTACTAGTTAAGCAAAATACCCCGATTCCATACTACTAGGGAATCGGGGTACTAAGCTTTACTTCTACCTTACTTATTTTTTACAACACTTTTTCCTCATTCTGATAATTTCTACAACAATTACCCCTAGTCATTACTCACATTAACCAGTCAAAAGCACCATAAATCTGTCAAAATTACAACATTATCCTAATCAATTTATATTTTTTACAACAGAAGGCGAGTATTAATGATGGCAGATAAAAATTTCTTAATACTAGGAATATCCGCAGGTTTGAAGAGATTATATTGGCTCCTGGAATTTTCAGGAGCCAAAGTGCAGGATGGATACTGCAGGAAAGAACTAAGTTTACTACCGTAAGGCTCCGTAAATCTTATTGGCTTAGTTACCATTTTCTTAGAGCGAACTAGCTACTTATTATGAAAGCGTTGTATAGTGCGAAATTGTTGCTGGCAAGCACGTGGTCCGGTCTCATGCTTTCATATTTCTCCAAAATACCATGTATAATACATGGACAGTTCAAGCATACGGTTAAGTTTTATGCCTTCAAACTATGATCTGGAACAGATCTGTTCCTATAGATTCGCAGACGATCAATCAAAGTCTCGCTCCGGAGAAGTTGATGGTTGGGCTAGATCCAGTATCTTGACAAATTTTTTCGCTGTCACCCTATCTATACAAGTAGCTGCTGGTATAGTCTCGCGCAGAGCGTAAGCTAAGTCAATAATGGAATAGTTGTCATCACCAAAGACTGCTCCGCAGTACGGAATATTCAGATTTTGTAGATAAGAGCGTGTCTGGTCAGCCTCACTGTAACTTATCCCCTCATCAGGTACAACGCGTAAAACTGATTGTTGCTTACCGTCTGGCAAGCTAACCCGGTAAAGATTAAATTTGCATTTTTCGGATATATCCATCATTATCCCCTCACTTTCTTCAAAAGGTACTAATTATTCCTTAGGCACCTCAAATCAATCACTATAACTAACTCTTACCCAAGTTACTATTATTTTAGCATACTTCTTAATCTTGCGCGCGTCTTTTTAAATAATATGCATCGCTCGTCACTACGCGGTCAAGATGTTCGGCGTCATCTAGTCCAGTAGCGTGTTCTACGGCCTTCATCACCTTAATATTGTCTTGTCCATCATTAATAAAGACTAGTAATCCGTCAGACAGGTCTATATCTTTCAAGATGGCCTGGATTTGCCGATCCATCTGCTCTTCGTTACCCTCTAAGTCTTTCGCAATGTAGGATTTATCAATTTGCCGGAATAGTAAAATATCATTCAAAAATACCCAGTCGTTGCCAGTCTTAAAGACATATAATGCTGGTACGTCATGTAGTTTGGCGATTTTATCCATAATCCCAGACCGTTCGCGGTACACCACATCCGGCTCAATTTTTCCTGCAATCGGCATCACTACGCTCATTACTGCTAAAACCACTCCCATAACAATATTGCAAGTTTTTGAACGCCAAAACAATCCAAATAATCGATATACGATATAGATTACTAAAATCAACGTTAAGCCACATACTGGCGCGATGTAACGCAATTCCGTGAAGGGAGAAACGGTCGCTACCACTAGAAGATAAAACAATGTCGGTGCCATAACCAATCCCACGGTTCGCTTAATAGTATCACTAAGACGCAGTTGCTTACCCTTCACCAAAGCCTTGCCTCCTAAAAATAATATCGCCAAGATTGCCACCGCAAACAATCCGTGAAAAACATAACGGTTGACTACGCTAATATATTTCCAAAGGTTATCCAGCAACACTAGCGGTTGGATCAGATAATACAGTACTCCCAGTCCACGATTGCTGAAGAACATGTGGACTACCGTAAACGGCCAAATCATCAAAGAAGCTATTCCGGCCGCTACTAAACTCAGAAAATACGATCGCCACTCCGCTAGGCGTCCTGCCTTGCGTAGAACAATGCTACAGTAAATAAACATTGCCAGCATAAAGAAAATATAATAATACTGTGTTAAAACTCCCAGAAAAGCCGTCGCGCCAATCGCTACTAATAATTTCGTGCCAATAATCTTTGCGTCTAGTAATCTCAAATGCAAATATGTGGTCAGCAAGATCCAAAACGTCAGTAACTCATACATCCGAATATAAACTACCGTACTGATTGTCGCTAGCGACACTGCTACTACTAAAGTCAGTAGTAGCGACTTAATTTTACTGTTTGATTCGTTTTGCAAGAGTTTTTCAATAATCAGGAATAGTAAAACCGTACAGCCTGCTGCGATTATCATGTTAAGAATGATCCCCGTCCACTTGGAAAAATGTTCCGGTGTTAGCTCCATACCCAATCTTAGTAACAGATAGAATAGTGGTGGATGTACATCGTTTTTCTGATTAATATAAACTGGCCGTAGATCTCCTCGCTCCTCACCACCAACTGTTAAATAATCATCATACCATCTTCCGTCATGCCAGGTATTATAAAAATCCTCCGTCTCGTAAAGCTGCACCCGCTCATAGTTTGCTAGTCCATAAGAATACACTTCGTCCATGTGGAAATAAGCTTTTGCACTGCCAGCCAAAAAATAAACTACCGACTGTACGACAATGATCAAGCTTAACCAAAAAAACTTGGATCGGATAACTTTTTGCCACAACTCTTTCATTCTACTCTTAACTATAGCACACAACCCCACACTAGGCAAACTTCATTACCGCTACTTGTAGACGCTTCTCAATTTCGTGGGCACTTTCCAACCGTCTCACGAACGCCTCTTGTGCAAGCTTGCTCTGTTCTTTTTGTCCTTGCCAAATTTTGATCACCGGATCCTGGAAAGCGCGGGCAAAGGCAAAGCTAACTGGCCAGGAGAATGGGCCGCGCTCAATCACCGCCTTGAGATTGCGCAGCGCCTCCTCAGTTGTCTGTCCGCCACTTAGAAGAAGTACTCCGCCAATATTTCTTGGCACAACATTTTGCAAAATTGCCGCCGTTGCCATACCTACCTCATCCGGCGTGGCGCCAAATTCGGCTTCTTTTCCCGAAGTGATCATATTGGTCTTCAAAACACAGCCACTAAGGTCAACTTTACGCTTCTCCATTTCCTCAAATAATTTTCCTAAAATTTTATGCGTTACCCCTAAACACTCTTCAATCTTGTGTTCCCCGTCTCTAACTACCTCAGCCTCTATCATTGGTACCAATCCCGCTAGCTGACACTCCTTTGCGAAGGCTGCCAAAGCCTCACAGTTGCGATCAATCGCTATGATTCCGGGCTTATCCTGACCGATTTCAAATCTCGCTCGCCATTTGGCAAATCTTAGTCCATGCCGGTAATATTCTCTCAACCTCTGATCTAATCCATCTAGACCTAAAGTATAATCCTCATCTGAATGCGGCAATTTAGTTAGTCCTTGGTCTACTTTGACGCCTGGCACAATTTTTCGACTAGTTAAATACTGTACAAAATCCGCCCCCGCATTCACTTTCTGTTTCGTCGTCTCGTCGGCCAAAATCACTCCACTAATATACTGATCTAAATTTGGCGTACTGCAAAACAGGAAACGGTAGTCTCGTCGCATTTCCCAAGAATTTTTCAAATTATATTGAGCAAATTTCCGCT
The DNA here is from genome assembly GCA_947565505.1 of uncultured Candidatus Saccharibacteria bacterium. Taxonomy (GTDB): domain Bacteria; phylum Patescibacteriota; class Saccharimonadia; order Saccharimonadales; family Saccharimonadaceae; genus Nanosyncoccus. The sequence continues at coordinate 16,477 of CANOGH010000025.1, forward strand.
CAATACTCTTTGGTGACTCATCTAGAGCTAAAACTCCCTCGCCGAAACTCATCAGCGACTCCGCAATCAGCCTGAGATTTGCCCGCTTATCACGCTCAATCTGGGCTAATTCCTCAAGCTTAGTCCCGCCCAAACTACCCTCCAGAGTTGCTTGTTCGGCATTGGCCTTCGCCCACAGTACGGCGTCTTGAGCGGTACCACCCGCCGAAATGACTCCCAAAATAGTGCTGGCGATAGTAGAGTAGACTGTCAAGTGTGTCATCATGTCAGTGCGCGGTCTCGACCAGCGCTCTTCCACTTCGCCAAACTGAATTAGGTTATCAGTTAAATAGCAAATAATTTGCCCAGCCTTAGCTGGTTCGCTAACTTTTTGGGCGTAAAACTTAGCTTCGCGACTGGGCTCCTCCTCCCGAAAAACGATGTCTGCCAGGTTTACCAGTCGCTGCTCTTCTGGTGTGCGTACGGCGCTGAGATGTACGGCTAACTTCGTCCCTTTGGCAAATTTCAGAAAATTTGCCACCTCCTCAACTAACTTTGCTGTCACGTTAGCCGAGCGATCTAGGAATACCCACTCTGGAGTATCGGAAGGCGTGCTCCAATCTGTCGGCTTACGCTCGCTGGGTACAAAATATGTAATCTCTTCCTTATAGCATAGTATATAACGATAATCATCTGGTGCATCCGCCCGTAAAAGCTCTCCGCCTTTAAATTCGGTTTGTGAACCCAAGATTTTTGCCTGAATCCCTAATTTACTCAATACGCCTAGAGAAACCGCCGCCCCACCATAGATGCTGGAACGTTTAAAAAAATGGTGCTCCCCGCCATTGAATGCCAAATTGAGCCAAGAAACATCTTTCTCGTCCACCTCAAAATCACCGTCACGTTCGTCCAGTTTAATGTAAATATCTTTCAGAATATTCCCAATTATCAAAATCTTGCTCATAAAATCATTATAGCACATCCTTTTTGACATTAGCATATTGACTTTATCCATAATCTATGATACAATAGAAGTATAACGTATTCTTTACGAAAAGGAGGAGTGTACTTTTGAATACTAGCAGCATTAACATTGGCGAAAAAGAACTTATCGCACTCTATACAGT
>CANOGH010000026.1 GCA_947565505.1 uncultured Candidatus Saccharibacteria bacterium
TACTCCTGCAACCCTGATCAATATAATCCACTTTTCATGAAAAAACACTTGACTATTTAGAGAATCTGTGATACAATGATAGTATAAGCACAATGCAAGACTTGAGCTGGGATTTTGATGACATGAAATATACTAGGTCTGAACAAATATGCCCCAAACCGTGTTACAACTAGATTTTGTGATGTTTGGAATCATAACTAATGAACCACGGTGTATCACTTTTGCCGACCACTGGAAGCGGTTTTGCAATATTCAAAATAAAAACGACCACCAGATCAAGACCTGGTGGTCGTTTTTATTTCTAATCAGTTTCCTAGTGTATACTTTGGTAATTTTGGAGGTTTGAAGGCGGCTAAAGATTAAACCTTTAGTGTTTCTTGATGGTCATCTAGCAATACAGCGTACTCCAAAAGCAAACACACGCAGAGTTTGGTGTAACGGCAGAGTCTGAAGGTGAATTGCTTAAAACTGTACTGTAACCGCCTGCTCTAGTCTTGGTAATTAGATTTAAACTTTTTCAAGGAACTATCTTTGACCTGAATAGCCCAGCTTGCAAGGTGAAATTTTATGTATAGTTTTACCACCTTACACTGGTTTGAAAAATAAAATACTATAAAAATAAATCCTTAAAACTTAATGAAATCCTCCCAGAACCGTTTCGCTGTGTTATAATAAAAACCAAAGAACTGACGGAGGTAAGAATGCAAGAAGAAATAGAGAATATTATTAGTAACCTGATTGATTCACAAGATATTTGCTATACCAGTTCCCTGGACGAAAACGGTTATCCAGTCATGCGTGCCATGTTGGCTCCACGCAAACGTGAGGGAATAAAAGTTTTTTACCTCATTACCAATTCTCGATCAGCCAAGGTGCAGGCTTATCGAGCTAATTCTAAGGCTTGTTTGTATTTTGCGGATAAGCGGCTTTATCACGGCGTCATGTTTAAAGGACACATGGACGTACTGGAAGATCAGGCGACCAAGGATGAAATTTGGCGAGATATGGACATTATCTTCTATCAGAATAATACCGATCCAGACTACTGCGTATTAAAATTTACGGCTTTCACAGCAAGATACTTTAGTGATTACCGTATCACTGATTTAACGCTCTGAACCTCAAGTTAGAGTTTTGTTGGATCCGTATAGGGGCACTTGAGTTTTAGACGTGGAGTTTGCGCGAAGAGGTGTCGGTCAAAATCTGGATGAAAATATTCTAATAATTAATACTGCCTATAAATGTAAGTCGTAGAAATAATGATGAGTGTCGCTGCGAAAATTAATGTGGCGCTAGAAAACTCAACGCGGGCAGATTTCTTAACATGCCAAAACTCAGCATAAGAACAATCAGACCTAGCCAAACCCAATTAGGAACTCGGTAGAACCAGGCTCGATGGCGTTGGTTTAAACTAAGAGCGTACAGATAATTAAGGCCGAGCAGCGCGGCGTCTGGTAACAACATTAATAGTAACGGATTAGCGTAAAAGGCTTGTACGAAATTGAACTGCAGCAATGCTAGGAGCATTCTGGTAACCCCGCAACCTGGGCAATACCAGCCGGTTACTTGGTGAAAAAGGCAGGGAATTGCAATTCCGCAAACCTTAAAAAGTAGTAAATAAATTAGTCCTGCTGCTATTATTCCGGCTAACCAATAGAGTGCGCGTTTTAACTCAGGTTTGTTACCTAGAACATCAGGGACAAATTTTCGTTGCCCCTGATGTTCTGGTATGGTTGCAGTTTTAGCCAAAAGCTTATTGCTCCTTGTCAATGATTTCGGCTTTCTCGACTTCTTTTTTGACCTCTTCCTGAGTTCTCCGCTCCTCATAGGCCTCATGACGAGCTTCGCGTCGTTTTCGGGCGATCATGTTGAGCTCATTTTGCATGAGCGCAAAGTTAACAATCGCGAGACCGAAAATTTGTAGCAGCAGATATACTAGTGAGTTATCTGCTGAGGATCGCATGCCTATGCGATCCTCAGCGCTTTGTAAGCCTTTACCCATGCGATAAGCCCAATAGAAACCGTAGATATTACAAGTTACTAGACTCAAGAGGAACGCAACGCCACCAGAGGGAATCGTCTCATCATCGCTAGCGTCACGAATCTCATCGGTCAGTTGGATAAACCAGACAATGCCGTAAATTCCGCAAGTTACAATTGATAAAATAATTGAAGTTGCAATATTGCGCTCCGAAGCCGCTAATGCCATATTATATTTTTCCTTTTTTAATAATAATAATTCTTATATACATCATAACATATTATAAAACCAGTGACCAGATAGTATCACACAAAGCTTAAAATAACCTAAAAATCGTAATCAAATTAGGTTTTTGAAAAACGTGAGGGCTGTTGTGGACATACACTATGCTTCACAAAAAGTCGTAAATCTGCTACCATATATTATATGGTAGCAACTGGGAATGATATTGAAAAAGGACCCAAAAAGTCGGCGAACCATCATGGGATGGCTAAATTCTCATGTTTGTTAATAATTCTAGTACCGCTTATGCTTATCCTTGCGCTTGTCCTGCCGCTCGTTGGTGAGGCGATCAAACAGAATTTGATTGGCTCGGATTACTGTTGTTGCTCAATGTGTATCTATCCGGAATATGAGGCTGCAGCCCAGAAAGCGCAAAGCTTGCGTTGGTTGTCAAACTTCATCATTGGTGGCTGTATTTTGCTTGCCATTACTATAGTGGCGGTTGCTGCAATTATGGTCTATCACTCTGGGATCATGAAAAGGTGGTCTGATTCTGTCCGATTATTGACAAAAACCGTGCTAGGTATCATCATGGCTCCATTAGCGTTATTACTTATGGCAACTTTAGTTTACTTTGCGATGAATAATCAAGAATATTACCGGCGATCCTCTCAAGCTCCCAGGAACCCAATCTATTATTACGTAATGCATCAACATCCTAGAGTATAATCGGCGGTAATTAGTAGATGTGCCAAGAAACTAAAAAACAACCTGGAAAAGCTACGCTGGGAGAATCAGGTACGCCTCAGTCCGAGCCAGTTAACCCCTCTTCAGCACTACTAACCTCTTCTGATCCTGCGCCCGAACCGGTTACGCCTGCTATGCGCGAGCAACTTTTGCAGAAGTTAAAAACCTTGCCGGCCTCGCCAGGAGTATATTTCCATAAAGGCACGAATGGTGAGGTGATCTATGTAGGCAAAGCCGCGGTTTTGAAAAATCGGGTGCGACAATACTTTCACAAAACCAATAAAGATGCCAAAACGCTAGCTCTAGTGGCAGAAATTGCCGATACTGATTGGATTGTAGTCGACACTGAAATGGATGCGTTATTTCTTGAATCGGAAATGATTAAGCGTTACAAGCCGAAATGGAACATTCTTTTAAGAGACGATAAAACTGTTAGCTATGTGCGCATTGACCTGAAATCAGAAATCCCCTATGTCAGTTTTACTCGTACCCCGCAAGATGACAAAGCGACTTATGTTGGGCCATTTTACGGCAAAACTACTGTCATCAAGGCCTTGCGTATCCTGCGTCGAGTGTTCCCGTATTACGATAAGCCCTACGATGGCAAGAAAACTTTGAACACTGATCTTGGCCTAACTCCTGGAATTGAAGTTGGTAGGATTACGCCGAAAGAGTACAAGGCTAATTTGCGTAAATTGATCCGCTATCTTGAAGGGAAAAGACGGGAATTATTAAAAGAACTAGAAAAACAAATGCTTGCAGCTGCTGCTACTGAAGATTTTGAGACGGCCGCAAAATTACGTAATCAGTTTTTTGGACTCAAGGAGCTGCAAAAGAAGATCGTTTTCTCGGATAAGGAATTTTTGGATATTTCTTCTGATCAGGCGTTGGTAGATCTGCAAACCATGCTTGGACTTTCTGATCCGCCCAAGCGTATCGAGGGTTATGATATTTCTCATCAATCTGGTACTAATGTGGTTGGATCAATGGTGGTATTTGTGAATGGTGCTTCTGATCGAGCAGAATATCGTAAATTTAAACTGCGCCAGCAGAAAAATGATGACACTGCAAATCTTCGCGAAGTGATCGAACGTCGTCTAAAGCATACGGAATGGCCTTACCCAGATCTGGTAATTTTAGATGGCAGCATCGGGCAATTAAGTGCAGTTCAAGAATTGCTACAAGCGCAACGGATCGCCGTGATCGGGCGTGATAAATCTGGTGACCACACTCGTAATGCTGCAGTTAATATTGTAGTGCCAGCTGAAAACGGTTATCAAGAAATCCCACTGGAGCCAAATTCTCATATTGCCAAATTAATCGCTCGCATTGATGATGAGGCACATCGCTTTGCGATCACTTATCATACTTTACTAAAACGCAAGGCGATGTTAAAGTAAGGCTGGCTATAGGTGCGATTCTTTGGAACCTGTATAGCATGCTGCGTTTTTTTTGATATTTCTGGAATATAGCAGTAAATGGTGACTTTAAGGACACGATGTGGTTAGTTTGGTAGGTATGGGTGATTTAATCTTGTCGAACAGCCAGGTAATTAAACAGTTAATCATCGGACCTTAGCACATCGGAAAAACAGCCTTGTAAAAACCGATTTACTCATGTATAATCAAACTATGAATTTAGGGACGTTATTTCAGTCAATTACATTTATTTCGGCAATCTTGACTATTTTGCTAATTTTATTACAACAGCGTGGTGCATCGCTAGGTGCTGGCTTCGGCGCATCTGGAGAGCTCTATACGGAGCGCCGTGGTTTAGAAAAATCACTCTTTAATGCTACCGTGGTTTGTGCTTTGATTTTTGTGCTGTCGATTTTGTGCCTACTATTGGTTCCTACGTCATAGAATGCCGTAGCTGGGTGGTGCATTGGAGCTAATATGAAACAGAAAATAGCCAAGAAAAGTAACGTGCGATTATCTAAACGTCTTGAATTAATGTCGAAGCAAGCCGGCAGTGGGGGTAAAGAACATATTCAAGAGAATTTAATTAATCGCTTACATAACGCCAAGCAGGTTCGCCTGTTGATGCTGGAGTGGATCCTCTTGGTTGTAGTAATTATTTCCTTGGCCCTCACTCAGGCTTTTTGGTACCAACAGTCTTATTCTACATCCGCCTTTGTCGACGGTGGAGTTTATACGGAAGCGACACTCGGCAAGGTTAACTCTTTGAATCCGCTATTTGCCACTACTAGTAGCGAGAAGGTGCTGTCACGATTGATGTTTGCCACGATCTCCGAGATTGACTATTCGGGTCACGTGGGTCTTGGTCTAGCTAAATATATTGTGCCGGACGAAACGGGCAAAATTTGGACTGTTGAACTCAAGCCGAATCTCAAGTGGTCGGACGGAGTGGCTATCACTCCAGAAGATGTGGTGTTTACGGTAGAGCTTTTACAGAGTACGGCGATTAACTCCACATACACTGGTAGTTTTGCTGGCGTCAAAGTGCGTACTGAGGGTTCAAAGATTATTTTCGAGCTACCTAGCGTTTACCCTGATTTTAATACGGCACTCAACGTGCCGGTACTACCGAGACATGTCCTGAAAGATGTCGCCCCTGCCAATCTACTCGAGCATGCATTTAGCTCTAACCCAGTAACTTCGGGTCCGTTCACATTTAACGCAGCCCAGAGCATTAATGCTGCTGATCGGATCATCTATTTATCTGGCAATAGTGCTTACTTTGATGGTGAGCCGATGTTGGATAGTTTTGCAGTCCGTACTTTTAGCAGTACCGATGATATCATTACTGCTATTTCTACCGGTGAAGTAACCGCCACTGCTGAACTTTCGCCCTTAGATGACGATAAAATTACCGGAGATATCGTCTATGAAAAGCAAACTGCCATCGCTAATGGCGTCTTCGCTTTTCTTAACACTACCAGCCCCGCGCTCAAGGAGGTAGCAGTGCGTCAGGCAATTCAGACAGGCGTGAACTTTGAAGAACTGCGTGATCATCTTGACGGCGAGCTACCCTTGGAATATCCCATTCTGAGCTCTCAGATTCGCCTCAATCAATATCCGGAGATCCCTCAATATGATCTCGCTAAGGCCAAAGCGACTATTCTTGAGCATGCCACCGCCAGGGAATTACGTGTTGCCACTATTAGTACGGGATATTTGCCAGAGTTGGCCCGGGCGATGTCCAAACAGCTGGAGGAGCTTGGTTTTGCCGTAACGGTGGATGTATATGATCCTGGTCAGGAGTTTTTGGTGAACGTCATTCGTCCCCGCAATTATGACATTTTGATTTATGAAGTAGAATTAGGCGCTGATCCGGATTTATTCGCCTATTACCACTCTTCTCAGGCTTCGGTCTCCGGTTTGAATCTCTCAAATTATCATAACGCGATGGCGGACGATGCCATTCTGGCTGCCCGTAGCACTATGGACGAGGCTCTGCGCATGGCTAAATATGAATCTTTTCTGCGCTACTGGGTAGAAGAAGTTCCTGCGATCGGTATCTATCAAGCAAATTTGACTTATTATTTCAATAAAAATGTACGTACCTTTTCGGAAGATGATCGACTAGTTTTTCCTACTGACCGTTTTTCAGATGTAAAGTACTGGGCGGTCAATAAGGCCGAAAAAAATCGCACCCCTTAGTGATTATTTGGTTTACTTAATCTATGTCTTGTGGTATAATCACAACAAAGTGGTATAAATCTATAACTAGATGGGAGAAAATATGTCTTCAAAAAAATCTCAAGATATTAAATCTGAGCGCAAAAGTTCATTAATCAGCTTAATTATCGGTGCAGCCTTAACCGCCCTGGGAATCATCGTGTCGGTGGCTTCATACAATAACGCTGGTCCTGGTGAAACCTACACGGTTTATTACGGCGTAGTGATTTTTGGTGTCATTATTGGCGGCCGTGGCTTGATTGGTTTGATTGCTCCAAGATTATTTACCAAAAGAGCTAAGGATGAAGCTCTTGTTGAAGATCACGCGATCGCTAATGACGAGGAAGAGCCTGATCAGAAGGATAAGAAGCCAATCAGTTTCTAAGACAAAGCGCACAGCAGCAGTTTGAGTTCGGATCGCGGATTACAATTATAACACATAAGCAGGATCGCCATCAAAAGATGGCGATCCTGCTTATGTGTCTTGCTGGATTTGATCATGGCGTTGCCATGATCAAATCCAGCGCTTCAAGGAAATGTTCTTTTGCAGTAGCTAAATCGGTTGTGAATTTAGAACTATTCATGGCTGCATTAGTTACATATTGCGCTAAATTATCCCAATCACTCAAATTGTCCCAGCTCTTCAGGTCTACTGCCGTCAAGCAGGACGCACCATCCTGAGCCAGTTGTCTGCAATCATGAAAGCTTCGTCGCACCAAATATTCTGCTATTTGAGTTTGAAGCAGTTCCGTAGCACAAATTTGATTGTCGGTAAAAACGGTAATACCATTTAAACAAATAAAAGCTTTGGCCATGCAAAATAAGAACCTCGGCGGCACGAACTCATATTTTAGGCAAATATTAATCATGTCAGTAAAATAGTAGGTAACATTTTTTTGCTGAATCTGGTTGCAGTAAGTTTGACAATCCTGCAGAAATTTCTGCTGTTGCGACTCGTTGAGCTTACCATACCCCGCCAGAGTAGCGTAAAGTTTGTCTGACTTTCTGGAGTAAGCTGTCAAGAAAAATTGTCGGGTTAACGCACAGTCTTCCGTCCCCAAATTAAACATTAACCCCATATCAAGAAAACCGATATTGCCTTGTTCATCAAAATAAATATTGCCGCCATGCGGATCGCCGTGAAAAATTACTGGCTGATCATGTAGCAGCGCCCAAAAACTCAGCTTAATGTAGCTATTTAATCCCTTAATCGCCTTTTGGCGATTCTCTTGGGTAAGCTCTAACTGATTTAAAGTCTGCGCTTCAATAAATTCCATTACTAAGATATTTGGCGTACAAAGTTCTGCGTAAAGTTTTGGCAAAATAATTCGCACACAGTCCTCAACTTGACCATTTACCGTATCCGCAAAATTCTGATATGCTTGAATATTCTTTGCCTCGTGCGTAAAATCGACTTCTTGCTGAATCCATGTCAACAGCATCTCTAGCGCTACGTCTCCGCCCTCGAAGTTGCAAAATCCCGCCCATCTGCCGAAACGATGAACGAGTCGTCTGAGTTGATGTAAATCGTGCTCGACTTTTTGCGCCGCATCGCGCCGTTTCACTTTAACTGCCACCATTGCTCCATTTTTTAGCCAAGCTCGGTGCACCTGTGAAATTGAAGCGCTACCTACGGGGTGATCCTCAATTTTCCTAAAAAACCTTCGCCAATCATGACCATATTCTGCATTAAGACTCTGCTCGATTTGGCGAAAACTCACCGGCGGCAAATCGTCACAAACTCCAGATAATAATTTTCGATCTGCTTCCGTAAAAATACGACCAAACTTTTGCGTCGCTAGGATTTGCGCAAATTTAATATAGACCAATCCCATGCTAGTGGAGAATTTACGTATCACTGTCCCTGTAGGCTGTCTTAGCACGTATTTTCTCCAGCCCGCTTTTAACAATTCTAAATATAATTTCATCGGTTAATCCTGTTTTCTTTATAAAATTTGAAGATATGCGCTTACGCTAAGAGGCTAGACCACCACTCGATCTCTATATAAAACATCACTAACCTCATCCGCCTATGAGACTTGCTTGCATATGCCTTCGATTTCTTTTATCTCAATTTATATTGATCTTCTCAAGCTCGCCCATCATTCAGTCTCCAAGTCTATAACTCTATGACGTCTTTTAGGCAAAAACTGCTTCAGCAAAGTGCTTCATTTTTTCACTCATTATAGCAAAGCACAGCGGATTTTGCGCGATTAATATATCAAAAACATACCGGCACGCTGAACCAGCTTATTACCATCTTAGCACAGATTCGCAAAAAAGTCAAGTAAATTTTAGAAAATAACTAGCAAAACTAGTAAATCATGTTATTTTAAGAAATTTTTAGATAAATATACAAGTAAAGCTTCCAGCTTCTAATTAAATCCTGCCTAGTCAAATCTCATCAACGTGTTATAATTAATACAGATAGCATCAGGAGTGCCTCATGTATTCTGACTTGATTACTTCTCGCTATCAAAATTGAGTTCCGGCATCGTCCAGTGCCTTTGCTAATTCATCTTGATAAATTACTGGCCGCCGGACTTATAATGATTATGGAGAACGGTATAAATTACTAGCTAAAAATATCATGAAGACTATTGCCCAGCTCACTAAACCAAAAGATGTCATTGCTGCATTTTTGCGCCTGACTAAGTGCTTACCAGTCAGCTTTTTGGTTTCACCAGATCATCCTGAGGTGCATGTCGATACTTATAATGGTCTATTAATGCCGGCCTTGAAATTTTCTGTGGACTTTGTACGAGAAAATTTTGGTCACGTAGTGCGGGAGGCTTTACCCAGTGTCGAACGTTTTTTTGATACATTCCTGGATGACTGGTTGACTGTGAGTGACGTAGAACAAGGCTTCCTTTGGGCAGAGGCAGCCAAGCATTACTTTAGCACTTATGGCTTAGATATGATTCTGTCTGCTCATCCAGATATGCAAGATACTATTGTGCAACTGCCACAAGGATATATTCCGCCGAAGCTGAAAGTTCCTCCACAAATCACAAAATTTCAGGTAATCGGAATTATACAGGAACCAGAAATCGTCAAAGCTGTGGAGTCAGCGTTTTATCAGGGACTCGCCTTGTCAAAACAGAGTATTGCTGATTACCTAGTATTGGCTGATTTTATAGATTTTACGCCAGATCCTATTAAAGTTCGTAATCAAGAATTACTGACCCGTTATTATGCTCGAAATTTAATAATCCCAGAAGATCCTACAGAATGCGTACGGCTTTTGCAATACCTGTTGACTGGTGATACTTTGTTGATTCAGAGCGATGATTTATTCGACCGAGCCAAAAATAATTGCGGGCTTAGGCGAGAAGCTAATCTCCTCCATTATTATTTCACGCAGGATATATTAAGGAATAGGACTAAAGAATTAGCTTCGGTTTTTTATCGCTATAAAAAATTATTGCTCAGCCTGCGTTATTGTGGTTTTAAGGCAGAAATTAATCGGGTGCGACGTTTAGCAAAGAAATATTGGCAACCTTTGCCGAAATTTGAATTTCTTTCTACGCAGATTTTACAAAAAGGTGACGATTTTGATCTTCAGCAACTGGGATCTCTTAAAGTGGTAGATTTAGTAAAAATTTACAATAAGCTGAGCTATCTACGCGCCTCGGATGTAGCTTTAGACGGAAAATATCATGAAATATTTATGATTCGCAACGGCAAATATTATGTTCAAACGAAAGCGCACAAGTTACTACCGCAAGATCGTTTGCGTGCTGATAAGGCCTGCGATTATATTAAAACAGAACTCAAGCGCAGGTTAAACCCAGCAGGAAAGATTAAAATTCGTCAGCCTGAGAAACTTTGCCTGAGTTTTCCTACTTCAGAAAAAAGTTTCATCGGCGATATTCCGCTCTATTCACAAATTCATCTGACCAAAGAAGCTAGTGTTATCGGTGTTGCTTGGCCAACCGGCGACGTTGATCTGTCAGCCATTCTGTCTAGTGGTCAGAAAATTGGCTGGGATAGCTTTTACAAGACTGATGATCAGACGGTTCTTTATTCCGGCGACTGTACGCGCGGTGGAGCGGAGGCACTGTATTTTGATGCTGGTTATGACGCGTTAATTATGCTAAATCTTTATGATTTTAATGGTGACAAAGTAGATTTATTTGTTAGTGCTGAGCCACGTTTAGAATTTCAGCGTCAGGAAGACCATAATTATATGGTTAACCCAAAGCATTTAATTTTTTCCACTAAAGTTCATCTTGAAAATCCTAGCCAAACCCTAGGAGTATATCATCATTCCGCCGAATCCGGCAATTTTACCTTCGCTAAATTTTTGCATGGTCGTAGTAATGTTAGCCGTTCTAGCGCCACCGCGCAAACGATGATTACGGTTTTACGACTCAAAGGCAGTAGCGCACTGAAAATATCCGATATTTTTGGTGTTGCTAAAGAAACTGAATCTTCAGATGTGACGGTGCATGATTTACGTAATCTTAGCCGTACAAGTATTCTTGAGCTGATCAATCCTGTGTAGAGGTTTACCAAAATCAAATCAAATTTGACTCGTGAACGGGTTTGATTGAGCGTCATCCCGCAGCGAAGACGATGGTGGAATTTTCAAAGTGTTATTTTCGGATTTTAAAACAAAATAACACCACATCCGGTGTTACCTGCTAATTGTTGGTGCGCTCGACTAGACTCGAACTAGCACAGCGTATAAATTGCCACTACCACCTCAAGGTAGCGTGTCTACCAATTCCACCACGAGCGCAAACTACTAACATTATAGCAACTTCCAACTCAAAATTCAAGACTTTTTTGCAATCTTACATCACTATGGTCGATTTCTGTCGCTTACGTTTGATGATTACTAGCACTAGCCAGATGATCAACAGTACAATAAACACCGTAGCACCAATGATTAACCACCATGGGCAAACTACAACCACACTGTCAAAAGTGTAATTTTGATCTAGAAACTCTACCGTCTGGGTAACTTTGAAGACTCCAACCTTTGGACTGCCGTATTCCCACATCACAATGCCGGTACGAGTTGTACCAGGAAAAACTGCACCGTCAAACCGTCCAGTCGTATCAACGGTGATTTCACTATCACCCTCGTCACTAATTTCTACCGGGCTAAAAACCGTGCGACCGCTAAAGAAATTTCGTACAGTCATCGTCTGCTTGAGCCGAAAATCCACGTTTCCAGTATTCCTTACTGTAGCAGCCACCGCGATTGGCTGACCAAACAGAAACCCACCCTTAGTATAGTCAACGAGCTCGCCCCCCTCGCGCACATCTCCGTCAACCTTAGCATAAACCAAGGCTACAACGCGTCCAGTTTTCTTAATTGTGCCGTCTTGCTTACCGCGAGTTTCCGCTGCAATCGCCGCGTACTGACCTCCGCCGGGAGCATCTTCTGGGCAGTCAACCTTAAACTTAATATTCACCTCTTCACCAGGCTGCAACGTGACTTCATCCTTACTAAAAGTGATCCAATTCTGTAACTTTGTATAATCAGTCTGCGTGGTGTAGTCCGGCGAGTAGCCATCATCCACCTGGAAAGGAGTCGTCAACAGTTTGAAAGTAAATTCTTCCTGACCATGATTTTTTACTTTGAAAACTCCAACAGTACTTTTTCCGGGAGCCAAATCTAATTCGTGGCGAGTAGGCGACATCTCAATGACGGTATTGCCCGCTTCGGCCGCAAACGCCGAAAAGCTTGCCCCCGACATCACCCAGGAGCAAGCTAATATAGAAACAATGATAGTGGTAAAAACTTTTCTGAACATTCTTCTTAATTAAAATTTATTTATGGTTGTGGCGCTGCTGTAATCGTCACATCGCCAGTGTAAATACTTGATCGCAAGTTACCAGCTGCAGAGATTCCTACGCCAAACTTAACCGGCACGAAATCATCGGTCGCACTCCGCGTTGCTGGCCCTGTCTGGAACTCTTTCGCCGTTGTGGTCACCTGAGTCCAACCGTCCTCTTGGTCGTAACCGCTTGGACCCAAAGTGTCAATATTCATGTCGTCAAGACCAGATTTACGAATATTTTTCTTGATTGCCCACGCATTCACGCCACCCTTAACATTGGCGCCGGAAGGAATGGTATCTGTAATGCTTGCATCTATGCTTCTTAGAACTGGGTCGGCTGCACTAATTGAAATCGAGTAAGGTACCGAACTCTGAATACCAGTGAATAGACCAGTATTTCCGTCTTTTTCACCCACTCCAGCTGTAGACATAGAATTAGCAAACAACTGCAACGAATCAATTGACTCCTCTGGCCAGACGATCGAGCTACCATCGGTATTGTAACCACCTTTAAAAGCCGTGCCGTCAACATCTAAGATAACATAATCCGCGATGTTTACGCTGACACAGGTATTACCCGAGACCTCTTTATCAAAATCGTCAGGGTTTTCTGGCATATTTGCGCACGGATCAACCGGCGTATCAGCTGCGTAACCCGATAATGGTAACGTTGCCATACCGAGACCAATCACTACACCAGTCGCGGCTAGCATTCTAAAAACTGTTTTTTCCATATTTTTTGTTCCTATTTTTGTTAAAACATGACATTTTTGTTCTATGCATTAACTATATACCTTATGCTAGAGTTTTTCAAGCCCCAAAATGATTAAAAAACTCAAAGTTTTCCACAAGCGACACCGCTTAGGCACAAACAAGATTAAACCAGTCACTACAAACAGAGGCTAAAAGTGCTATTTGCAGCGGTCAATCGAGCGGCAAAAAGCCGACCAGTCGCCAGAGTAGTCTTGCCCCAGTTTTATTGATAGACAAGATCTGAGTAAATTCAGTCTTTGTGCTGGCGCAAGATGATAAAGAGTGGGGCGTCTGGACTATAACATCCAAGTTAGTAAAGCCTTGTGATATTGACGCGAGGCGTGAAAAAGCTAATTTAGTATGTCACCAGCAACACAAAATAAATTATGCCGTCTAATCGAAGTGATCATAATTAGGTAATTTATGCCCCGTAAAACTGCAGTCTGCAGGAGTAGCGGAGTTTATTAATGGCATAGATTGCCAGAAGCCCTTTTTCTAAACTACTTAAATCAGAATATCAGTTTTTAAGACATTTCTAAAGGCTTTAAAAAATTTATCATAAATCTGCAATGTAGGATAATTAGTGCAGAATATTTTAGCCTCCTAAGCAACTCCCCTAAATTGAACTGGGCTATGTTATGCGCGAACATTCTATGCTATACTCATTTCTAAGAACTATGAATGCAATGGATCCGTTAACCTTTGAGCATAAAACCCTTGCCGCCGGCCAGTGGGTAGAGCTATCCTTTGCTGAGCAAATGGGCAATATTGGTAGTGAGGTTCACCGTGCGCCGAAGTGGCACATTCAGGGAAACCAGAAGCGTTTCCAGGGAGCCTTTGAGCGTGCCCTAGAGCTATTTGATCTTACTATTGGGTCCTCCAGGCAGCACCCCACTCGACTAAAAGAAGTGCTCTATGGGCGTTACGAATTTTGCGATTATTTCTTAGGCAACAAACTCAACACTGATCCAACCAAGATGCAACGTTATTATGATCAGTTCGCCCTCCTCGCACGGGGTAACCGGTGATTTGAATCTGCTCTATTTAGACATGGTATCAAATCAACATTAGGAGTGTAGTGATAGTTTGACTAAGATATAGCCTAAAAATCGCAAAACGCTATTGACTTTTCGAATAATCTGTGATACAATAAAGATAAGGAACTAGCAAGCCTAAGATTTTGACGGTTAAAAGTAAGCAAAAACGTTATGCGCGAGCTACTTCAAGCATTCGGGAGAAGAGTTTTGGATGAGAAAACCCCATACTGTATCCCCCGACGCTGGTTTAGGGCGCCACCAACGAAAGAATTTTAAATTAGCGAAATCTCGAACCTTTAGCGTTTTTAGCAAGAAAAGCATTAGCCGAAGGACTGAGTTGGCGAAATCGCGAAGATTGGCGTCTCAAATTTAAACGCAAAGGCCACCGCCAGAATTTTTATTAACTTCGGTAGATTATTTCTGGATCTCCGGTGAAATATCTTTAGCAAGGCTTTTCGACAAGATGTTTCAGCGAAATTTCTCGGGGTCAACGCCAGTTATAATACTAGAGTATCTTCGCAGGTTAAAAATGTCCAGGCTAGTCAAAAATAAGATTTAGAGATGAGGAGTATCACAAATATGGTAGAAAATATTCGTAATATCGCAATTATTGCCCACGTAGATCACGGCAAAACCACCATGGTTGACGGTTTATTAAAACAGTCACGCACTTTTAGGGATAATCAGGCCGAGATGTCGCAAACTCTCATTATGGATTCAATGGATCAGGAGCACGAACGTGGCATTACCATTACGGCTAAACAAACCTCAGTCTATTATAATGATTATAAAATTAATATTATTGATACTCCCGGCCACGCCGACTTCTCAGGCGAGGTAGAACGCACACTTAATATGGCAGACGGAGTGCTGTTGATTGTTGATGCGCAGGAGGGGCCGATGCCACAAACTAAGTTTGTCCTACAAAAAGCTCTTAGTATGCATCTCAAACCGGTAGTTATCATCAATAAAATTGATAAACCAGCGGCGCGGATTGAAGAAGTTGAGAGCGAAATTGCCGATCTTTTCTTGGAACTCGCCAGCGATGAGTCACAGCTTAACTACCCCATTTACTATGCCGTTGCCAGAGATGGCAAGGCCGGCAAAACCACCACTCTAGATGATGATTTGCACGTAATTTTTGAAGCAATTATTAATGATATTCCAGCGCCAAAAATTGACGATGACGCTAGTAAAGGTGCACAGCTTTTGGTGGCAGCCCTCGCAGCAGATAGTTATTTGGGTAAGTACGCGATTGGTAAGATTTTCCGTGGCAAACTCAAGAAAGGCGAAACCGTCAAAGTGCTCAGCCAAGATACTACTGGCGAAACGCAGTCTGTCGCAGGTAAAATTGACAAACTTTTCGTCTATCGCGGTCTGGGTAAAGAAGAAGTTGAGGAGGCTGCCGCCGGTGACATCGTAGCTATCACCGGTGTAGGCGTAGCTAATATCGGTGATACTATCGCCACTGGCGAGAATCCAGAAGCTTTGCCAACTATTGAGCTGGAGCCACCTACGCTTAGTATCTATATTGGCCCCAATACTTCACCGCTCAAGGGTCAGGAAGGCGAGTTTACCACTTCTCGGCAAATTGCTGAACGTCTAGAAAGAGAACTAGAGACCAACATTGCTTTAAAGATCGTGCCAGACGGCCTAGGTTACAAGGTTTCTGGTCGTGGTGAATTACACCTCTCAGTTTTAATCGAAACTATGCGCCGAGAGGGTTATGAGCTTGAAACTGGTCGTCCAGAAGTAGTTTATAAGGAAATTGACGGCGTCAAGCAGGAGCCAGTTGAAGATTTAACCATTGAAGTAGATTCGGAGTTTGTCGGTGCCGTGAGTCAGGAAATGGGTATTCGGCGAGCAGACCTAGTCAGTCAAGAGTTGACTAGTAGTGGTAGCACACGCTTCGTCTATCACATCACCACTGCCGCCTTGATTGGTTTAAGGAATAATTTGTTGACTGCTACTAAGGGAACTGTCATTATGTCGTCCATTCCTAATGGTTATCGCCCAGTGGAAGGGAAGTATAAACCTGAACGTAATGGTGCCTTGGTTGCTTTCGAGGCTGGTACGAGCACCGCTTACGCCCTTGACGCAGTCCAGGCACGAGGCACTCTCTTTATCCCGCCCGGAGTACCAGTCTATCAAGGTATGATTGTAGGACTCAGCAATAAAAAAGACGATCTAGACATTAATGTTTGTAAGGAGAAGCAACTCACCAATATGCGCACTCACGCCAGTGACGGTGCTATTCAGCTTACCCCTTACACGCAGTATTCTTTGGAACAATGTATTGACTTCTTGTTGGATGATGAACTACTAGAGGTGACGCCAAAATCTCTCCGCCTCCGTAAGCGCCAGCTCGATCCTGTGAGGCGTAAGCGGGAAGCTAAGCAGAGTTAGGGCTGCGGCAACAAACTCAACACTGATCCAACCAAGATGCAACGTTATTATGATCAGTTCGCCCTCCTCGCACGGGGTAACCGGTGATTTGAATCTGCTCTATTTAGACATGGTATCAAATCAACATTAGGAGTGTAGTGATAGTTTGACTAAGATATAGCCTAAAAATACGGTCTTGTTCCGCAACTCCAGATAGAGACAATAAAAAAGAATAG
>CANOGH010000027.1 GCA_947565505.1 uncultured Candidatus Saccharibacteria bacterium
TACCACCAGCGCCACGATAGCTATTAAGAGTCAGGTCAGCCGTGCCGCTACGGGTAAAATCCTAATCCGCATACCCCGCCGGAGCACTACCACCATCCTCCATACTAGAAGCCACTTTACTAGACTCAACCGCATTAATCGAAGTGATCCTGGCGCTTTCTACTGCTAAATCCTCTTTCTTCGCTTCTAACTCCGTAATTTCATCCTCCATACGTGACAACTCATAATCATAGTTAATCGCCCGATTTCCCTGCGAAACATAAATCAACCCAAAACCCAGCACAATCAATAGCAACATCAAAATAAATGACATTCTACCAAGCGGCTTCGCCTCATAACGCACCGTGTTATGATTCATGCCAAAATTATTATTTACTACTGTATTAGTATGCCTTGCCGACACATACGCCATTTGTGGTCTCATTAATTTCCTCGCTGTTTTTATTTTTGTTTTTAAAATATCCATCTAAACATAAAAATATACTTGATTCCGATCCAAAATCCGTCACCCCGTGCTGACACTCCAATCAACTTTCGTCATGATAATTACCTAGACTCATCGAAAACTATGTCTTTATGCTTCAAAAGACATTCTAATAGATGGTTAAGGTTGTAAGGGTATCTAGGCCGGAGCAAGTAACGTCATCAGAGCCATAAGTGATAGACGCCTTGCCCCGGGAAGGTCATGTAATAAGTAAACACTCACACTCGCCTCGGTTCAACTCTACAACCGTGGTGGGCTTGATCGAGCCCATGTCAAGAGCAACTCCGGTTTAGCAAATTGAAGTTGCTCTCATAAAATGTAATTTAAACTTTAAGCACTACCTAGCTTAAACAATTCCTAGCGGAAGTGAACTTGCACTTTTTGAGCGCGAGAACGGTTGCTAGTTACTACAATTTTACGTGGCATGATATTGCCTCCTTTTATATTTATTTTATTATTTTTATTTTTATCATCCCATCAAACCGATCAGAATCAACGCTATTTTGGCGTTTTATCCAACCAGCCCTAGAAAAGCCAAATCGCTAGTTCTCTTACCTCTAGCGCACAAAACTTCACTTGCCAAACTTCTTTAAGTTTCCACACTCTATTTTTTTCTGGCAGCTCTCAGTTTCGCACTTCTGGCCCTCGGGTTGATAAACAACTCCTCAGATTCCGCAACAATCGGCTTACGTGTCAAAATCTCAATCTTGCTCTCTTCGCCAAAACTCGACAATTTCTTCATCCAATCCTTCACCAATCGATCCTCCAGACTATGAAAAGTAATCAAGGCTACTCGCCCGCCCGGTTTCAATACCTGAGTTAATAGCGGCAAAGTCCTCTCAATCTCTCCCAGCTCATCATTCACTGCGATTCGAATCCCCTGGAAAACTCGCGTCGCCGGGTGAACCTTGCCATGCTTACCAAACTTACGTAAGGCCTCAGCCAATTCCACCGTCGAATGCCACGGACGCCCGTGAACAATTGTCCGAGCAATCATTCTTGCCGTACCCAGCTTCTCTTCAGCATACTTTTCCAAGATCTCCGTCAAATCGCGCTCACTCCATTTGTTTACGATCCGATCAGCCGTCAAATCCTGACGCCTATCCATTCTCATATCCAACGGACCTTCCTTCGCAAACGAAAAACCTCTATCCGAACGATCTAGTTGCGGAGAAGACACTCCAAAATCCAATAAAATCATATCAAAAGCGTTTCCACACTCAATTTGTTGTAGCACCGCACTATAAAAATCCGCATGCACGATCCGAACTGGCTGACTTTTAAATTTTTGCTCCAGTTCCCTAATCGCGTTTTCGTCCCGATCCACCAGGACGGCGTCTTTATAATTCCGTGTTACCGCCAAAATTTCACTCGCATGTCCCGCATACCCAGCCGTGAAATCCATATATGATTCACCAGACCGTGGTTGCAAAACTTCGAGTACTTCTGATAATAATACCGGTTTATGAAGTTCTTCCATGTATATATTATACTTTTTTGTTTGAGATCGTGCAACTAGAAACTTCAGCGGATTTGTTTTTGCTAAAGTTTTTGTTTAAATCTTATACACTTGAATCTACCATAATCGCTCAGCCTAGACCGAACACATATTATGGCCGTTGAGAGACTTAACGTGTAAAAAGTGGGTTGATTTTGAGTCTGGGGTTATAGATTTTCATCAGACTCAATAGAGTTAATTGGGAGGTGTTTGTTAGAAGTACGTATTGGCTTAGATGTCGCGTATCCTAAACGCGCGCCGAAACTCCTAGTTGTCCGACCTCAAACATCTTTTAATGTACATTTTGTTTATAATGTTTGTGTTGGCCCCACACAGATCAATCTTTAATGATTCTCTGTGTGGTTGCTTCCACTGATCTAAGTATAATCGACTTCCAAAGTTTTTACAAGTACTTTTTTCATGATTTTTTCCCGCTTTTTAGATATTAAGCAATGAAACATCTATAACTGTCAATTTTACAGAGAAAAAGTTTTTCACAACCTGTGGAAAACTCCCAAAATTAATCCAGATAATCAGCCCTCAACCATTCTGTTGCTCGCTTCACAGCCCGACCTCGATGCGAAACTGTATTTTTCTCCTCTTCCGTAGCCTCGCCAAAAGTTTTCCTGAGTTCTGTCGAATAAAAAAATCACGTCATAGGCAAAACCGCTCCCTCCGCACACCTTATCAATAATTCGCCCCTCCATCTTCCCTACAAAGTTTTCTTCTCTACCATCAGGCAAAACCATACAAATCACACACTCAAACCACGCCGTCTTATCTTTCCCCTTCAGCTCTTGTCGCATTTTATCTCGCCGCGCCTGATCAGTCTCTGCCCAACGTGCGCTATATACTCCCCAGCTCACGCCAAGGCTATAATTATACTAAGCAAAGTGAGCATTTTATCAATTTTACTATCATTTTATAACATAAATATTACAGTTTGTCTATGGGGAGGCTGCCACCCATGGCAAGTTAGTGACATTATGATAGATATCGATGGTTTTATCAAATACAACTCCTTTTTGTCATTTTGAGCTATTTTTAGTGCTGAAAATAGCTAATCTATCGCGAAAACCCCAAACCTTTAAAATCCCAGCTTACGCTGGGATTCCCCCTTTCTTCTCTATTCTTCGAGATAACTTCACGCCCATTTTATCACTTTAATCGCCCTAAACCCGTTCACCAATCAGACTCAAAATTTGCTCCAATACACAAGAAGCTGAGCTACCCTGAATTTCATGTCGCTCATGCAATACATAGACCACCACTTTGCCGTCATCAACACAAGCCAAGCAGCCATAATACATCCAAAACGGATCCAACATCGACAACATTACGCTAACGTCCATGGATTCAACGCCATCAATCAAATAACCCAAAATCATTTTTTCGGTATCACCTTCCATTTCAAGAGCACCAGTTATTGTATTGAAAATTTTCACCTTTCCTTCTTCTATGGTCACATCGTAAGTATGGCCATAAATAAAAATCGGCTGTAAAAGCTCAACAAAATGCTGACGCTTCAATGCCCGGCTATGCACGTCCTTTCTTGCGCGTACCAGATCATAACATTTTTCAGCCGTATTTGACAAAAACTCTTCTGCCAACTCAAAAAGCGATCGGAGAACAGCAAAAGTTTTCCGATTAGTTAATGGCAATTTACAAGAAGCAACCTCCACACTACTCCTACTTAATATCAAGACATCGCTTGAATCACTCGCCTCAAATAGAGAATAAGTTATCATCGCATCATAAACTGGCGTCTCGCGAGGTGCCGTCAAAACCACCCAGTAATTCGAGGCGTCATTCGGTGTATAATTTTCCCGCAAAGTTCCGCCCAGCTCCCAAGCGCGCATCTTAAAATAGAGGATCGCCTTGACTTCCGGGAAGTATTTACGCCAACCTCTCGGTAAAATATCCATATTAACCGTTTTTACCTTCTCTTCCGGCTCTTCAACTTCGCCAGTTCTTTTCCCCGCCAAAATCAATTCTGGCTGCTTCCGCGATTCTCCTACGATATCCAAAACATTTCCGCCAGCCCCCATTTGTCGAGTTTTGATTTCAGTCATTTTTGAGGTTATATCGTCCATCGCTTCATTCGCCTCTTGCGTTACAACATCGGACTCTTTACCTGCACTTGCCGTATCTATAACTAGCCTTAAGACTCTTTCTAAAAACAAGCTTGCTTCACTCATTAGTACATCAATAATACTAATATTCAAAAGCTATTCGATTCTTGTTACGTTATAGTTGATTTGCCCAGTAATATGTCGCCCCTCGTTCCGCACCCGCAAATGATCTTTTTGCGTAAAATACGGCTCACACTTCCCAGAGCTCAAATAGTTACACATTTGCTGCCCGAGCAATGAACCAACTGGCACCGTCAGCCAAGCAACTTTACGCTTAGCTACACTATCATACCAACATTCTAAATCCACATTCAAGCTCAAGGCTCGTTTTGTCAACTTGAGATAAGTCTCCGTCGCCACTCTATCACCCCATATTGGAGCAAGAATGCTCTGAGCAATGCCAATTCGTTCTTCGTACTCCAATGCTTCTGCCTTTCCAGTGTTTTCCTTAGAACCCATCGATTCCTCGACCACCTCCAGCATCGCTACTACTACATCAAAGATTTCTTTAATTCCCATTCTTTTTCTCCTTTTCTCCAAAAAAGCCATCTGGTTGCTACAAAAATCTGCCAACTCACGAAATAACAAAAAATCCACAAGTTACCTCTTAAGTTACTAAACTCATTACTAGGTCTATACTACCATTGTAGCACACAAACTGATTATTGTCAATGTCATTATCATTTTCATTCCAAATTCTCTATCTTTTCTTGCCGTTTTAACTATGCTACAATAAAGAAAATAAGCGAGGTAAGTTATATGGACACATCTGAAAATGATCAGCCCTTAGTCGAAGCTGCTGAGACGACCAATGCCACTAAAACTGCAGCATCACCAGAGGCCACTCCCTCAGATTCTACTACCACCGATCAGGGCACAGCTAATTCTGCCGACACCCAGGAAGGCAATGAGAATAATGACGAGAGCACCAGTGTAGAGGTTAATCGAATTGATCCTGCAGAATCTGTTGGTGAGGATTTCAAAATTAACCGTAATGACATCTCGGAGTCAAACGAAAGTGCTGAATCGCACGCGCCTTCTGATTTGTTTGAAGAAACTCCGGTCAGTAGTTACGATCCGGATAAGCCTGAGCCGTTTGACGTTTTTCACTGGGCCAACGAAGTTGATGAAATGAAAAATAACATTTCCGTCGAACTGTTCCTCTTTAGTAAAAATTATACCCCCTTCAAAGTACGCTATTCAGACCAGCTCACCGCCACCGTTAAAGCTATGTTCATGCAAGAAGCCACCGGTTTCATTATTAAAGAAGCCGATAAGGGTTTAGAGTGTCGCGAATTTGAAAAATCCGACGGCGAGGGCGAGGAAAATGTCATTTACCGCACCAAGCTTACCAATGTTGGCCGCGCCGAAACCCTCATTCACCTCATCGAAAAAGAATACCGTAACATTGACTCCTTCACCGACCATGCTGATGAGTTTAAAAAAGTAAAAGGCATCTTGGCACGCTTCACCTATCCTGGCGGAGAGTCTGGCAATCGCACCTTCTACATCGCCAAAGGTATTTCTCCTTCTTCCGCACTCAAAGGTGCCACTTCCTGGGAGCTTAACAGCGACAATTTCGAGCCTTTTTCCGCCGAAGTCGCCCTCAAAATGCCCGCAGACAACCAAGTTGCCATTATTGATGATACCGTAATCATTTTTAACCAACCTAAATTTGAAACTCTCTTCCAATACGACTACAAGTCTCAAGTCATCGCTGATGCTAAGGCTAAGGAATTATCCGATAAATACAAGTTATCTTTCGCCGAGGGCTTAACTCTTAACACCCTACTACAAGACAAAAAACCCTTAGTCAAAAAACTCCAATCGCTTGACATCGCCGAGGAAATGTCTCAAGAAAAGCTCATCGACTATGCCGATGAGATGCAGCTTGAGCTCATGACTGATGATGACGGTTCGATTATCATTATGGATGATAAAGACCTCACAATGTTTATTAACCTCTTAGCCGAAGATTACTTCGTTTCACCAGTCAATGGTCGCCGTTACGAAATTAAGTCCAAAAAACTCCTTTCCGAACCGGACGGCGAACCACCTCGTGGATAAAACCGGGAGTAACACCTCTATAACTCTCAAGATCCTTTTAATCGGCGTCAAAAGCCAGGATATCATATCCTGGCTTTCCGCATTTCTGGAGGTATTCAGAAATGCGCCTTTCAACTTCAAAACTTGACAAAATAATCTGCCCGCCACCAACTATCTCGCTGGCCATTCCGTCAGTCTAACGGAGCATAATGATGTGTGCTTCACCGCCTCATCCAGTCCTCTCTGTGCAGGATCACAGTGTGGTCTTTGCCCCTCTCTCTTAAACCCCCGGCAAAAATCACACTTTTGCAAAGCCTCCGTAATGGAAATATTCAACTGGGCTGGATCCTTTGCTTTAGCTCGCATTTCCTCTAAGACTGAATGCCGCTTCATGCTCTCACTAAATTCCGTCAAGCTCTTAACGATTGCCGCCCGAACCATTTCTTCATTCTTTTCCAACTTCGGCAAATACCGCTCCAACTGCAACTCCCACAAATACTGCTCTTCTTCCGGGCTTAAATTGTTTGTCGACGATCTTGCTGCCAAATGCCGTTCCCGCAGATACTGCTCCGCCTCTGGACCCCAAACACGCCCAATGTAACGCAAACGTTCTTCCTTATCCTGCTCATCAAGTTTCGTCAACAGCTCCATCAAAGTACCGCAATCCAAACTCATCTTGGCTTTTTTCTTTCCGCGGTCCAGTATTCCTAAAACAGCTCCATCATCTGGAAACAGCGATTTCATCAATGCTTCATTCGTCATCTCCTGTCGCACTTTGTTTTCCGGTATCGCACTGGCGGTTTCATCATGGCAAAGTGGCGCACTTGCACGCGGTTCATCTGTAAGCGACCAACGCTCGGTCGGTAAATACCACGGCTGCTTCAGTTCAAGCCCCAAAAATAGTTCCTTTGCTACCTGATCTGCATAATTCTCAAAAAAATCCTGCAAAAGTTCCGAGCTAATACCTTCCCGCCGCACCGATTCAGCATCACACTTTGCGATTCTGTACTGATCCAACGACCCCACGACCTCACTGAATGCTTGCCAGTCTCCTTTGACAAAATATTTCGGCATATAAACCAACATCTCCAGGCATCTATACATAAAATGCAACCCAGACCCAGCAAACGAAAAACCATAGCCAACCTCAAAAAGTGGATATAATATCCGAATTTGCCAAGCACCTCGCGCCTGTTTCGTAACGAATAGCGTCGTATCCTGAGCTTGCGACTGTACAACGATACCGCCAGGAGCCATACCGCATTTCAGCATGTAATAATTCGTCTGCACTAGCGCTTCTTTTGTCTTCTGTTTAACTGCACTACAAAAAGCTTCATCCAAAACTCCACCCCAAATCTTAAAACGTACTTTATCACTCAAGGCCGGGATTTTCAGCGTTGGATAAGCCCAGCTCTGATTCATTCCCCAATTCGATTCGTGGTTTAAGGACTTCAAGACAAAAGCAATCGCCCGAATCGCCTCAAAACTATCAGGCAACATGAAACCTCGAGTCTCCCAGCCCGAAATCCGGACTCCTTCCGATTGAAAAATCCACGGATCCGGATCCGCTCCGAAATAATCCACCTCGCGCCGCATAATCTGTTCAATAATTGCGTCCAATCTCTCAATTGCATCTGTCATTTTTCTTTCTCCCTCTCATTCTTTGTTTTTTCACATCAGTTACAAATTTCAGTACGCTTAAAAACACTTGGGCATTCCAATTTCCACTGAATTTTAATATCTCATCAACGACTACCAAAAATCAGCTCAGTTTTTTTGATTCTACCTGGTTTTAAGACCGTGATCAACTACCAGCTCGCATCAAAAACAGCACCACTATGCGGCGATCATGCCCTTAAAATCGACTGCCCTCAGGGATCCGCTTGCGCCGCCCCCCCCGATCCTCATAATATTTTCACCAATGATACATATTATTAGCCGTCAAACAATTATGGGACCAGGTTTCCAAGACATTTTTCAACAAAACGTAACATCTCACACACAACTCGACCACATTATCCAAAATCTGACCAAACCAAAGACGTTTAATCGCGATAATCCTCCGAGTAGCTTGACTGCGTAATCCAAAAACTGGCTGAAGCATCAAATTTCATCAAGTTTTTAAGGTACTATACTTACATTGTATCACACTTTACCAAAAAAGTCAATAGCAGGATCTCAAAAAACAGGGCGTCCCAAAATCTAGGTCGCCTTTTTCGTAGTGGTTTACTCCATTCGTACATCGAAATTTTACTTAGCAATGTGTCCAAACATCAGGTTTCGCTATTTCACATCTCAAAACACTTGAGCATATGCCAAACAATTTCAGACTGACATTGAAAATTCCAATATGTTTTAAAATTCAGCTCGAAATTTTCATTTTCTCGTCCGCTGATAAAACGGGTAACATTCCGGCTTTGATAAGCGCTCCTGTGCCATCCAGATTTTTACTCCGCAATCATACGAATAATGCTTATACTTGGCCGCTGGCTCCGCACCAAGCTTAGCCAAATAACGCATGTCCGCCAGTACGTTTCTACAATCCGCATCAGAAGGCTCTTCCGCCACAGCTGTCGTCACTTGAAGTCGCAGAGGCTCTATTGTGACCTGCTCCTCCAGCCGATGTTGTAAATATTTCGGCACCATCGTCAGTGTAATCGCGTTCGAAAAACAATCCATCATCAGTCTATTACTAATAGTACTCAGTTTTTCACGTTTCACCAGATTTCTACCACGTGCCTCCTCTCGATCCGCCGATTCAGCACCTGCCATGACGACAGTAATAAGGTTAGTCCAGTTTCTATCACTGGCACTACGCACTGGCTCCCAAATCAAATCAACCGTAAACTCTCGCAACGTTCCGACGAACGGCTGCTCTATCGTTTCTGTCAATCGTTTCAAGCCTCGAAACATCAAACGCACTTCGTCGCAAGCCAATGCCGCCTCATACAACCTCTGTGATTCAATGATCGGCGTAATCAGCGTCGCCCTCCAACAATCATCCGCTTTCATAATTAATAGCGTCACGTTCTTGTGTACCGACCTAATCAATAATCCTCCATTCGGCATGTCTACACTCAGAGCATAGCCATCCACCCAGTCCTGAATACCGCCGCGATCCATCATAGAACCAACATGTTTCATTGCTACGCCGTCGTACAATTCATACATTAAATGCTCATTAAATTTCCCCAACATCAAACACGCACCCGTTTCTTGTATCCACGACATCGGCCATTCATTGTACTTTTCATTGCCTATCCTGAGTGCAAGCGCCAATTTCTGCAAATTTAACTCTGTATTTGCAAAATCGAACTCTTCGACTTTCCAATCTAAAATTCTCAGCGGCCAAGCCTCTGCATCATCGCCCATCGCTTGACACGTTGTGCGATTGTAGCACCCAGTCAAGTTTCCACCAGATCTTTTCTGTCTCTTCACTCGTACTATGGAAGCAATTAAGTCTTCCAACTTTTTAATTACGTCTGTACAATTAGTTCCATCATTATACTCTGTTATCACTATTCATTCTCCTCTATTCCTTTTGATCACTGACGAATTTCATAAACCACTTTTAAAGAACACCCCAGTAGTATATCACATATTTTAAAAAATTACAATCAACGTCCCTAGAACAAACCGCGAGGAATACGGCCCGGCCGAAGGATCGATAGCCTACCCAAGAAATCTCCCAGTTCCCTCTTGCCTTTTATGCTAAACTGGGTGTATAATAAACATAAGATGAAAAAGTTAATTGCGAAAAGCCAACTGCTGAACCAATCTGATTTTGAGTACCGACTACAATCGGTTGGTATGGAACTTGGACCCACCGTTTGGCAGCATGAGCGCATTTATTTACCTTCTGACTGGCAATACGGTCGCAATATGCCTCGTCTCGTTTTGCGCACAGAGGTTTATGCAGTTGACCAGCCAGCCTTTTACTCAATCTATCTCAAGCGTCATATTGAGGATAGCGGTATTGATATTGTTGATCTCACTTCCGTCGGAGACTATACCGAAGCCGCCAACATCATTCATCAACTCGGCTTCCGTAAAACTGCCGAAGTTAGTCGCCAACGTCGCGAGCTATCACTTGATAGCCACACTGCTATTTATCTTGATCAAGTCGAAGGGGTTCATGACGCTTTTGTTAAAATCGAGGCTGAAGTTAAAGACGGCGACCACGTTGAGGCCTTGAAAGTTGATTTGCTCAACACCCTAGCGATGCTCGGCCAGAAAACCTACACCGAGCAACCCTATTTTGATCTCATGAAAAACGATATGCAAGCTTACCTCTTGCCGTCCTCACGTTTATAGTGAATCACTGCTCCAGCCAACGCTACTCCACAAAGAATCGTGACCAAGTGCGGCAAAGTTTCTGCACTAGCGGCAAAAGCTGAAGTTTCGCGAGTTTTAGTACGTCCACTCGTATTTGGCGTCAACACTTTTTGATGTTGCGTCCAGTCCATACTCGACGTCACCACCGCACCTAGCGCTGTAGCATCCACTGGCTGCTGTGCTACTACCTCAGAAATTGTTTTTGTCTGAGGGGCCAACGTATCTAAATTATCATTTGTCACCTGCTGATTCGTAGTTACTTCAGGCTTTACCTGCGTCTCTGCGGACACCTCTCCTTGAGTTACTGTTGGCTGAGCAATAGTTACATTATTAACCTTTGGACGATAAATTCCCTGCTCCAAACGCATCGCTAAATTAATGTCATGCATAGCATGCTGAATTTCCTGAGTCGCAGCTGGCGACATTACGGCATAATTTGCAATCACCTCTTCCGCACGCTTGACTACACTCAAAGTCAAGTATTCGTAACCACGATAATGTCGTAGTTCCTTAGCCACAGTAACAACCTTGCTTAAAGTCTCTGCACCCGTCAAAAGTTTCTGCCCGGCAAGTTGATTAACTAACTGTACTACCTGATCTTTTTGACTGACCTCCCCGCGGTCCAGCGCCCTAGTCGCCAGCACTAATCGCGCATAATTTTCATAATTCGGCAAAGTCTTGAGCTCGCTCAGTTGTTGTTGCAGCTCTACCTGAGTCACTGCTCGCTCGGTGATCTTTCCGTCGCTCGCTGATCCTAGGGCCCCTACTTTCATCGGCGCACCCAACGTACTTACCAAACTTACCACCAATATTAATCCACCAAAAAAGTAGCCCTTTTTCATAACAGCTCCATCCTCGCTTCTACTTCGTTTAACTTATTACTTTCATTTAGTTTATCACGCAAACTAAGATTTTTCAACCACAATATAATAAACATAAGTATTTTACCAAATTACCCATTATTCTAGACAACTTGAGCAGTTTTTTGTGCTATAATTAAATTATTCTGCTTTCATTAATTTGATTAGGTATATGAGTAAACTTCATGCCACCAAAACTGCTCAGCTAGACCAACTCGCGGAGTTCAATTTGCATGAGCTAGAATCGCGCCTCACTGAACTAGAAAAATATTCCAATCACAAAGATCCCACCGTTAAATCCGAAATTTCCGCCCTACGCCAAGCTATACATAAACGTCAACGCAAAATCAAATCCGAAGCTATTGAATTTGAACTAACCAACGATCATCACCTCCTGATCTTCGACTCCACTAATGGATTCTCCAAAATCGCAGGCAATTCCGTACTTTTCTATGCCTTCACGATTGCCGATCGCCTACATCGCCGTTATAATATCAAGAATGATACTGACAGTTATTCCTGTTCTCGTGAAGGGATTATTTCCGTCAAAAAATTACCCGAGCTAGAAACCTCACTCATCAACATCAACATTCTACCTGATACTGCCATCAGTACTCCCGAACTACACTTCTATAAACTGCCCAAAGTCTACAAAGAAAGTGGGATTGCTACCCTCCGTGATCGGCTCATGCAAGATATTAAACAAATTTCCGAAATTATCACTCCCGATGCGCCCGTACCCGAACTCTACACTCTTATTTTAGAAACTCACCGTGCAATTTTTTATAATTGCAGTCGCATTACTGATAATCTTTTTCGCACCACTTTAGCTGACCCAATTATTTCCCTCAATAATCATCTCATTCTCTACTACCTCAATTTCGCTAATCCCGCACCTCGACTCAAATACACTCCTGGCGTCCCCACTTTTTCCTTCTTCTCTAACAAACTCGATCTTCTTGCCAGTATTATTTTTACTACTCGCGAATTGCGCAATCAGTTCGCTTGTCTCGAAAATGTCCGTCTCATTCACCATCGTGAATTACGATTAATTCTCGAAAACCTCGTTGAAATCGAACGTATCACTCGGCGAGAATATCTCAAACACTATAAACGTAACTCCAAAACCACTACAACACCATGTCACTCTCCCCATTCGAGCACTACCTAATTGATGAATTCTGGTTAGCCTATAATAACGCTCGCAAGGGCAAACGCCATACGGTTGACGAACACCGTTTCGAACTCAATGCTATGGCTAACATTATTAACCTCTGTCATGCCGCCACCAGACGTCATTATTGCCCCGGACGCGGCGTCGCCTTCATCGTGCGCGATCCAGTTATTCGTGAAATCGTCGCTGCACCTTTTCGCGATCGCGTCATTCATCATTTTCTCTACAATATTTGCGCTGATTGGTGGGACCGCCGTTTTATTCCTGACTCTTATTCGTGTCGCAAAGGTAAAGGCACACTGTATGCCGAAAAGCGTGTTTTGCGTCATATCACCCAAGTCACCCAGCACTATACTACCTCCGCCTTCGCCGTCAAGCTTGACATTCAGGGTTATTTTATGAGTTTACAACATGAAAAACTCTATCAACGCATTCTCTGGGGGCTCGAGCAGCAATTTTGTCACAGCTCCAAATCTGACTTAGAAAACAATATTCGTTGCTCGCCAACCGATAAAACCAAACTCTATAATCTCCTTAAGTACCTCTGGCATCAAGTTATTTTTGATAAACCCATGCAGAACATCGCTATTCGTGGGCAGCGTTCCGACTGGAAATTACTCCCCCGCAGCAAAAGCCTCTTTAACCAGCCCGCCGGTCAAGGCATCGTCATCGGCAATCTCACCAGTCAACTCCTCTCCAATATTTTCCTTGACCAGCTCGATCGCTTTGTAAATTTTGAGCTTGGATATAAACACTACGGCCGCTATGTAGATGACTTTTTTATCATTGTCCCCCTCGAGAAACGCGAACAACTATTACGTGACATCCCGATTATCCGTCACTTCCTCAAAAGTCAACTCGGTCTCACCCTTCACCCACGTAAACAACACGCCCAAGTTGTCGAAAAAGGCATTCCGTTTGTTGGTGGAGTAATTTATCCTGGCTTTATCGTTCCCGGTAAACGCAGTAAACGTAAATGCTATCAATCCGCCTACAAGCTCGCCGCGGGCGCCAATTCCAACCTTGAAGGTTTTGTTTCTCGTCTCGGCAGCCTAGAACATATCTGTCACCGCAAGTTCCTCAAACAATTATTTGATAGCTTTGGCTGGGATTATCCGTGGCAAGAATTATCTGATTATCAAGCATCCCGCCGTCAACCCCCTCAGTGTTCAAAACCCGCTACCAAAACTACCTATTCTCAAACCAGCCTTTTTCGCTTATAATTAAATTAGTAGATTTCCTGCGAATTTTAGTTACCCTCGTTTTGGGTCAACCAGAAAGTCTATGAGGTTCAAAAGCAGTTCTGAGGTCAAGCTCCGCTCGCTCTAGAATCTAACAAAATTAAAAAGATCGTGAAGTTTTCCTTTTCTCCCGCCTCTCCATTTTTTGCGGGACTGGAGGTTAGATCCGGCTGAGGCTACGGCCTCATTCCTTGTAAATAAACTTCTTAACCTAACGACCGGTAAACTATAGTTTGGATGTACCGCGACACTCTCGTTACCCTACTCCAAAGGGTAGTCCTGCGGTTTTACCCGTAGCGGGAATGTCAACCTGAATACTGGCTCCCTGAGGAACGTGGGCAACAATGGCAACTATTGGTCTAGTACCGCTTATCCTGATGTTAATAACGCGTACAACCTCAATTTCAATAGCGCAAATACCTACCCATCCAACTACAACGCTCGTTGGAACGGCTTCTCTGTGCGTTGTGTCGCCCGTTAGGTTCGAGCTTCGCTCGCCTCAGGTCGCTCGCTCGTGTTCCGAGCGCCCCCACCGATCTTTTCCACTACAAACTTTCTGGCAATTTCCAGCATGTGAAGTGATAAAATAGTGTCGCACTGCCCTGTATCCCTTAACTCGAGATGTAAAATCAACACTTTCAAAGAGTAAAATCCGACCGAAGAATCGGCTTACCTGTAAAAATCTTTTATCAAATGTCGCATCCTAGCGCGCAGTCGCATGATAATAAAAAATATTCAACGTTAGACAGAGCAATTGCCAGCCAAAAACCACCCCCTTATCACGTGCGGTGGTTTATTGCGTTCATATATCTATAAAATCTTCTTTCATAATTCACCTTCAACCTTAATCAGCTACCCTAAAAAACCTACTTCAAATTGAAAGTAACTCATTGCAAACAAACCATCACCTCAACACCCCATTTTCGACAACCAGCACGTCATAGTGATTATATTATCATATTTACCATATTGCTACATTTGCCATACTACTCTATTTATTATACTATCATGTTTGTCATTTCAGTATATTTATTACCTCAATGTATTTGTCATACTACTACATTCAGTGTATTACTACATGATCAAATTTTCACTTTTGTCAAAAATTATTTTCAACCATCACTCCAAAATTTAGCTTCGATTTCATCATTAATCCTCGCCTCCAACATACCCTCAAAAATCTGTTATATTATATCACCCTTGACCAATTCTTTAATATTGCATTTAGAATAATTTATTATATAGATAACACACAAAATTTCCTGACACCATATCAATTAGACAATTATCGTTAATAATATCAAATCGCATTCCCCCTTGCCAAAATCTCACCATTATTATTTATAAACTCAACTTCATCTCAAAAAATAAACTCTATAACTTGCTCAAAACCACCTTTATTATGGATCGTAAATCAAAAATATAAATCGTAAATTTAAAAAATGGGGCGTAAATCAAAAACCGCACCAGACAAGCTCCTTCAAAACCTTAAAAATCTCTCTTTAATGCAGGAGCAACGGATGCGAAAAGTCCTTCTACCGTTTCAATATTATTTTGGCACCATATTTATTAAAACCCCTTAAAAGTTTAATTCTCTATTGTTGATTCCTAAATATACCAGTCAAGAAAATCCCCCGGATTATAACTAGTGGCAAATAAAACGCCAGAAGTCTAACCCAGGGGGGGTGAATTTGTAACCAGAAAACTTTTCATCTCCGCATTTTTAAAACTGCACTAAACTGCTTACGAAGAGAGTTTTCTCAACTTAGCTGTGGTGGGGCCGCGCTTACGCGGCTTCACCTAGATCGGGTGTTGTGGAATCATACCACAATCCTCCTTTCTCATTATTCGCCGAGCATGCCATTTTTACTGATCGCAGTAAAATCATCACCCTATAGTGGAGACCTATACCAGCCGCCTCCAAAGCCCGCGTGGGTATGAACTACCTGCTTATAAATGGCTTGGGGACGCCAGCCATGGATGATCAGTTTTGTTCAACCGGATCTAATCTAAACCGGTCAAACCTACCACAATGGAATCACCCCTTTCTAATGGTTAATCGACAGTTAGCAACTACCAGTATAGGCCAGTAGAATTACTTAAACCAACGGAACCACCTCCTTTCCAGGTGAAACGGCAAATTTACAAGCTGCACACCAGTTATTACACTGGTAGAGTTAATTAGATCAATGGAACCACCTCCTTTCTGGTTAAATCCAATTTGAGCTAATTTACGAGTTTCCCTGCCAACAATAAAAGGAAAAAACGATTATCATCAGGAAAAATTCAGGTTTTGGTTTATTGGCAGGGTTCAACCAATCATGACGATAAGCTGGACTCTGCCAATAAAACCCGGACCATTCCGAGACGGGTATCTATTGTTTTCTAGTTACAACGTTAATCTGCTATAACAAACCATACCTTTGATTGTTATGTATCCATTGTATCACACATGATCAAAAAAGTCAACACTTTTTTACTACTTTTTTATAAAAACAATACCTAACAGGAGTAAAATTATGCAAATTTTTATCAAAATATATAGTTTTAGACGATTTTACCTACATGATTCAGCTCTAAATTCCCCCTCCACCTTCACTACTTCATCATGTGCATAGTTTTGGTTAAAGGTTAGCT
>CANOGH010000028.1 GCA_947565505.1 uncultured Candidatus Saccharibacteria bacterium
TGATTGCTACTTATCTCTATGCTTAGTGTCTAGAATTGCGGAACAAGACCAAAAATCGCAAAACGCTATTGACTTTTCGAATAATCTGTGATACAATAAAAGGATAACTAGTACAACCTGGGGAATCGTACTTGTTGGCATGCATTAAAATCGCTAATTGGATGCAAATTTTCGGCACAATTAACTTCAGTCGCTAAATAAGTGCGTAAAATGATGCGATCATGGAATAATGCAGTGTGCAGGAACTATATCCCGAGAGATTCTGTGAGCAAAGGAGGAACAGAATGAAAGTAAAAAGATTTTTGGCAGTCATTGCCAGCATGGTAACTTTTGCTACGGTTGCAGCTTGCGCCAACAAGAGCTCTTCGCCCAAAATGGCACCGACCATGATTAATGAAGCAGCTGATGACCAAGCAACCACTGAAGTAGCGGCGGCAGAGCCCGAGACTACTGCAGAAGCTAAATCGCCTAATAATCCTGCAACAGATGAGAGATCCAATGCGCCCAAAGAGGATGCTCCAAGCGTAGTGGCAATCTGTCAAGGCTATCTGGAGAATGATCCAGAAATGGAGCCGTATTACACTATCCTTGAAGACGGTTGGATTACTATGTCTGATTCGGATTATCTTTATTGTCC
This sequence comes from uncultured Candidatus Saccharibacteria bacterium, assembly GCA_947565505.1. Lineage (GTDB taxonomy): Bacteria > Patescibacteriota > Saccharimonadia > Saccharimonadales > Saccharimonadaceae > Nanosyncoccus. The sequence goes on from CANOGH010000028.1 coordinate 638, forward strand.
GGAAGCGGTCTACCGCGGTGATTGGAAGGATTTTCAAGCAGTAGCGCAGAGCTACTTTGATCAATCTCAGCCGTGGCGAACTTTGGAAGGTACGCAACAAGAATTTATTGCGGAAAGTGAGGCGGTCATCTGGACCAAGGGTTACAAACATCTGCTGGAAGTCATGGATGACTGGTTGTATTTGGATGGTTTTCAGGTCTATCCGTTGGGAAGAACTGCTCATTCAATGGATCCTGATAAGCTAATTCAGGCTTATCAAAACGGCGACTGGAATGATCAAGAGTGTCTTTACTCAGACGATTATTGTTCGTCCGCGCAGATTGATTCTCAGGGTAGAATCCGGTATTGCTACGATAGCAAAGGAGACTACGACGAAGTTAGCTGTGAGACGCTTTACGGTGATATGCATCTTGAAGACATTATTGATGAGCTCATTGATGCTAAATTGGCGAAGCGTTACGCCTATACTCCCAAAACGGACGGACCAGCCTTCGCTGACTACGATGCAATTCTTTGCGACGCACAACTGATGAGGGAAACTTTATCAACCGCAGAATATGTTAGAACACCAACAGACGGTGTCAGTAAGAAATTCGTTGACTTACCACTTTCGCATCCGGGATCCAATATTGTCTGGTCAAAGAAATACCATTATCAGGAAGGGACGTTTTTCTTAGTTGAGGACGGGATTGAACTGTGGCTGAAAGGCAAAAAGCTGCAGACCTGGAACTTTCCAGTCGACCACGCTCTCTTTAATGCGGATGGTCAGGTCTGGCGTAACTACCAAGTTGACTATCCCGAGTTTCGCGCATTCTTCCCGCAGCTGACTTATTCCGGAATGGTTAACGGGGCCAAATCTCCGGGCCGGTTTGTCTTAACGCTAGACACACTCTATCAGTTGAAAAGCAATGGTAAAGTTAGGCTCGTTGCTGAGGGTGTCCAGTATGCATTTTTTGACGAATTCTACTCAGTGGGATTCATCCTGAGCATTAATGGCTCTACGTTGGAATTTGCCAGATATCAGCACGGCAAAAAATGGGCTTTTGGGCAGCTTTCTCGGGATCTGCAGGCTGGCATGGAGGTTGATGATAAGTTTTATTTTGTTGATAGCTCTGGAAAAGGCTGGATGATTGCAGATCTTAAAGCCTTTGCTAATTCTACCGATAATGATGTTGAGATTATTGCTCTTGATCCAGATAAAACCGACAAGTATCTGCGCGAAGCTGACGGCGATCGTGAAATCAAACGTAACCTGAAAAAACTTTTTAGTCTCTGCAAAAAGGAGGGGTAAATATGACATTGCCAGGATTTCAGTTATTTTGTTTAGAAAATCCGTCGCTAGCTCGAGATCTGCTGAGTATCGTTGACTCCACAGATAGCCAGGCTGTACGGGACATGTATAGTTACGGTGCTAAGATAGTGGAGCCATATTTCAATGACTTAGAAGGCCGCCCGAATCATGACGTTACCAGTCAGCCAATAGGAGATGCAACTGGTACTCGTGGCTAAAAACTTTATCCGGCCCCAGCCTTTAATTCCTGTGGTGAGGTCTGCGAAAAAGATGTCTCCCTTATAGTATTTAAAATCCAGTTGAGGGTGACCCATGCCAAACAAATTGTACCAAGCGATTTTTGACTCATACTATGAGACTTCACTGGTCTAGTCGGTCAGTGAAGTCTCGCCCCCAGAGATTACTCTCTGGGGTATTTTTTATACGAGTTTATTTAGTGTAACTTTTATGGTATAATGATACGGAGATGAAAAATGATTACTTAATTGACACCCATTGCCACCTGCATGATTTAGCCTGGTTTACGCCAGCGCAACAGGCGGACTTTTTAGTGCAAGCGCACCAGTCGAAGGTGCAGGAGATCATTTGTATTGGTACAAACCATCAAGACTCTCTGCAAGCTGACGCTTTTGCTGCACTACATACTGGTGTCTATTGGACTTATGGTATTCACCCCGAATTTGCCAGTCGACCAGATCAAACCAGTATTATACTTGACTCAAGGGCGGAAAATTCAAGTAAACTATTGACAAATCAATATACTTGTGCTACAATGGAAGTAAGGAATGAGGAAAATGCCTCACTACCCCAGTATTTTGACGGAGAAAAAACCACTTCGGAGAGTAAAAAATTGCCTCAAAATACCATTCTGCAAGATTATGAAGGTCTAAAACGCTGTCTCGCACAGAAAACGCGGTTGATAGCGATCGGTGAAATTGGTCTAGACTATCATTATGAAGGTTATGACGCGGCGGCGCAGATCTGCCTGCTTGAACACCTGTTACAGCTCGCAGTTGATCTGGGCTTACCGGTTACCTTGCATATCCGTAACGCTTTTGCTGATGTCTGGCCGGTACTAGATAATTTTCCTAGCCTCAAAGGCGTGATTCACAGTTTTACCGGTTCAAAAAAGGACCTAAAACAAGCCTTATCTCGAGATTTTTATATTGGTGTCAACGGCCTAATCACTTATAATACCATATCTTTGCCACCGTTAGAAAAAATTGTTTTAGAAACTGACGCTCCCTTCTTGACTCCAGTACCCTTCCGTGGTACAATAAATATGCCAGGGTATGTGAGCGTGATCGCGGCATACCTTTCAAATAAATTGGGTGAGGCAGAAGAAATAATAGTGGAGCAAACTACTAAAAATGCAAGGGAATTATTCAAAATTTGAGCATTTGCCATCTTCCGGACCCAAGATGTCGACTTTTGATGTTTACAAAGAGTTAACCCAGGTTGCAGAGGAAATTGAGCGATGCCGTGCCTTAATGCGATGAGTCTACAATTTTCAAGACAGAAAATTTGGAATCACGTCAAGCCACGCACTGCCGATTTTAGCACAAGTAATATGGAAAACGTCAAGCCAAGACTACAAGTTGTGTTGTGGACGGCACCGTTTATCGTCCCGCACCCACGCAAGCGCTCGGTAGCCGAAAAATACATCTATATGCCGGGAGCCGGTACGCAGGCAGTGCCAGTTAACAGTATACCTGGCTATAATGTCCGCCAAGCTACTACAGGACCAATCGCCGAGGCTGTGCGCCAAGCTCAAGTGAATTATGCCCAATACGGAAATTATGGAGGATACCAAATGTTGTCTCAAACAGCTAAATCAACTCAGCTGAGTCGTCGAGCACTCAAAAAACAACAGAAAGCCGAACGTAAGCTCGAAAAGGCCGCCCTGAAAATCAAAATGCGTCGCGGCAAGGTTTCACGCAGCGATTTAATCAATGCTGAATCGCGTCTCGGCAGCACTATTTTTGGTCCGATTCCAGAAGGACACCGCCGGGAATTTTTCCATGATCAGAGTAATATCTGGATCTGGTACGAAGGCTGGACGGATGATTTTGCGCGTACGCATCAGTTTACTGTGCGCTATGAGGTGCGCCCTTCCGGAGTTTACAAAAAACTTTCAGCCGGAAAATACGTGCAGCTTACTGGGCATGAACTGGAAAATTTTCGCCATGCTGTGCACGCCTACTTGCGCTTAGTCAAGCAGCAGCTTTACGCTAACATCTAATTGCAAGTCTTTTTAGACTAAAAAGACCAATGCATTTTCTTAGCCTGATAAAGAGTTAAATATCAAAGTCAGGCTAACTTTTATAGCAGTTATTTTGCATGTAGACTATTCTTATTTCAAAATATGTGGTATAATTATAGTATGATATACTTAGATCACGCTGCGGCTACCCCAATGAGTGAGGCAGCCATCCAAGCGATGCTGCCATATTTGCGATCCGATTTTTATAACCCCTCTGCCCCTTATTTGCCTGCCAAACACGTGCGGGAAATTTACGAGGCGGCTAAAAATCGGATCGCGCACGCCGTAGGCGCTAAAGGCGTTGATCTCGTGATGACTGCCGGAGCAACCGAATCGATTAATCTAGCTTTTACCGCTTGTAAACACCGAGCATTAGTCCTTGCCACCGAGCACCATGCAGTCATTAACGTTGCTGAGCAGTATAATTCTACTTATCTACAAGTTAACCGTGACGGGGTGATTGATTTAGCTGATTTTAAGCGTCAATTAACGGACGAGGTTGACTTTGTTTCAATTGCCCTAGCGAATAATGAGATTGGCACGATCCAGCCTATGGCCGAAATTGCTGAAATTATGCGCACGGTGCGCCAAGATCGCTTACGTCGCGGTGTCACTACGCCACTCTATTTGTACTCTGATGCTTCGCAAGCGGTCAACTTAATAGATATTAATGCTGCCCGCCTTGGTGTTGATTTATTAACGATTAATGCTGCCAAATGCGGCGGGCCTAAAGCCGTGGGCGCGCTCTATGTTGCTCACGGCATCCAGCTGCAGCCAGTAGTTATGGGTGGCGGCCAAGAGAAGGGCTTACGTAGCGGTACGGAAAATGTCGCCGGAGTTGTGGCCTTTGCCGAAGCTATCACCGAGGCTAAAGCTCATTTGCAGAGCAATCGCAAAAAATACCAGACTTTGGCGAAAATTATGCGTCAAGGCCTAAAAAAAGGCTCAAGCGAGCCAAACCGGGAAGCTAATTGGACGCCCAAAAGCCCCTCACATACCCCCCGTCCTTCCATTATAGCACAGATTGGAAAAAAAGTCAATAGTAAAAGCGCTGAAGCTGCTATAAAACTGGCAGATTCTCGAGGAACTGGATCTATCCCCAGTGAGCAAAACCAGTCTGAGGCTTCAGAACCTCACGATTCTACGGCGCCGCTTTTCTTGGGTAATCCTAAACATCAATTGGCCAGCTTTATACCGGTCTGCTTTCCAGGAATTGACGCCGAACGCTTAGTTTATAAGCTGGAGAGTCGTGGAGTATTAGTCTCAACCGGTGCCGCCTGTGCGGCTAATAAGGGAACAAAGTCCCACGTGTTAGCCGCAATCGGTTTAAGTGACCCTGAGATTGCTGGGAGTCTCCGGATTTCGCTTGGTAGCACGAATACCGCGGAAAATGTTTACGAGGCTGCCAACATCATCCGTGAAGAAGTTGAGCATGAATATCGAAGATTGGAGGGAAATATCCATGGGTAAAAAGGTTTTTCTTGGCATGTCTGGCGGGGTTGACTCTTCCGTTTCTGCCATCCTGCTAAAAGAACAAGGTTACAAAGTGACCGGAGTTTATATGAAAAATTGGTCTAAGGACCTTCCAGGCATGAAGTGTCCTTGGGCGGAGGATCTTGCCGATGCTAAGCGTGTAGCAGTACAGCTTGATCTTGACTTTGAGGTTTGGGATTTTGAGGAGGCTTATAAGCAACAAGTGGTCGATTACATGCTAGCAGAATTCAAACAGGGTCGAACGCCTAATCCGGATGTTATGTGTAACCAAGAAATCAAATTTAAACTCTTTTTTGAGCGGGCACTCGCTGGAGGAGCAGATCATATTGCCACCGGACATTATGCTCGTACCGACGGCGAACATCTCTTACGGGCGGTCGACGAAAATAAGGATCAAACCTACTTCCTGTATCGCATGAGTGACGCGGCAACTCGGCGAAGTCTTTTCCCAATCGGGCACTTAACTAAGCCAGAAGTTAAGCAGTTGGCCGCGAGCTACGGGCTAGACGTTGCTAGTAAAAAAGAGTCCATGGGGGTCTGTTTTGTAGGCGAAGTGGGGATGAAGGAGTTTTTGCAGACCTATTTACCAAGTACCCCCGGAGAAATCCGGGAAGCCGAAACCGATCAAGTACTTGGGTTTCATGACGGCGCAATCTTTTACACTCTCGGACAAAGGCACGGATTATACCTAGGGGGCGGCCTGCCATACTATGTAGTCAAAAAAAATCTATCTCTTAATATTGTCTACGTCTCTAAGAATCTGAATTACCCTACCCTCTGGACTAAACAGCTAAAATTACAAGATTTGCATTTACGTAATCTGCTAACCGTGGCTGATTTGGCAAGTTTGGACCGGTTAGAAGTGCGCCTCAGGCATCGGGCAGCATTAATTCCGGCGCAGCTCGTGGCGACTCCAAGTGGCTGTCAACTAACGTTTGCCGAACAGATTAAAACTCCAGCTGCTGGGCAATCGGTGGTCTTCTATGATGGCGAGGTTTGCTTGGGCGGTGGAATTATCGCCGATCTTTAGGTGGAGAGAAGACATTAGTATCGGAATTGGAATCAAATTGTGAAACAGGACCGATTAAATTAAAATGTGATTGACAATAGCGTAAGCTTAATATAAAATAAAACAAAATAGAAAACATAAACAGGCTATTATACAAATGACAAAAAGGATTAATAAAGCTCAGATTTTAGCAAGTTTGAGCTTGGCTTTCATTTTGGGTATCGCTGCTATCCCAACTGCTACATATGCGACTGACGGTGCGGTCGTTGCTTCTCTTGATCAAACCAACGACGAAGGAGTCGCTCCAGCTTCGACCGACCAAACGGGCAACCCGACTGAATCCTGGAAAAAGACAACTGCTACCGGTGCGGAGATCTTGTCACTCGGTAGAGACATTGACAAAATTAGCAATTATACGCTAATGAGTGGCATTGTCTACCAAGTAGAATATTTGCGCAGTGGTACTTGTGCTAAATTCGAGGCTAACTGTCCAAATTTGCGCAGCAATATTGTAAATGCTATGCCTAGCGGATCCGACATGACGGGCTGGGACCAAAAGTCATTTTACGAAATTGTCCCTCTAGCTAAGGCTTCTGCAGACTACAACACTAACACCGTTCTTCAGAAAGCCGTTGGTGAAGCCGAGAGCATGATTGATGATCTTCAGCTTAACCTCATTACGAATTTGCACTATATTGGTGCTGGTACAGTTAGCGATTTGAAGACTAAAACCGTTGCTGAACTAGTGACAATGGCGGAAGCTTTGCCAAAATATGCGCAGTACGACACTTTGGAACTTGCCAAGCGCCAAGCAACTGCGTACGTTGCGGGGTTGACAAACGAAAATGAAGCGACTGCTGAGAACGCTAAGTATTACAACGATCTCTATACTGCTGCACTCGCTGTTGATGCCGCCTTTGTGGCTACTCCAACGAACTTGCCAGATACCAGCGTAAATACCCCTACCGATGATAAAACCAACACCAAGGCTCCTAATACCGGTATTTTCGGCGATGGTGAGAATAAGACTGCAATTGCTGCTGTCGGTGGATTAATAGTAGTGGCAGCTGCCAGCATGATTATTGCCGCTCGTAAAACTCTGAAGCGTAAAGTACAGAAGATTCGCAAGTTCTAATAACTATACTTTCAAAAAAGATTGCCTCGGAAACGGGGCGGTCTTTTGTTTTGGGGATTTTGCTAAACTGGTGGTTAACCAATAAACGACCGAAGGTTCAAAAATAGTTAACTTTTTGCCAGAAAATTCTCATCAGTGGCTGAAATTTCCCCTAAATTCATAAACAGTGTTATAATGAACACATTATGGATTCGATTTTGGAAGGTTTGAATCCTCCGCAAAAGGAGGCTGTAGAGAAGTTGGACGGACCACTGCTGATTTTGGCGGGGGCCGGTTCTGGCAAGACTAAAACTTTAACTCATCGAATTGCTAATCTCATTATTCACGGTACTCGGCCTGGACAAATTTTGGCGGTAACTTTCACCAATAAGGCGGCTCGAGAAATGCGTGAGCGTCTTTGGAAGCTTTTATCTCATCGAGAAATTAACCAGCGCAAGATCGCCGCGGCTCAGGCCAAGTTTCATCCTGAAAGCGCCACAAGTCCTGAAGTCTCGGACCGAACCAACCTGCTAGACTTACAACTAAGATTTGACACCCAGACAGCTCCGGCGAACTCACCTGCGGAAGCTGGGCCGGATCGTTCCTTTATGCCTTACATGGGAACTTTTCATGGCATTTGCGTGCGCATTCTGCACATCGAATACGTTGCTGCTGGCGTGCCACGTAATTTTGTGATTTACGACACCGATGATCAAATGGCTTTGCTCAAGCGCATCGTGAAGCAACTGCAAGTCCCAGATAAGGCTTTCACCGCTAAAGTCGCCTTGAACATGATTAGTAAATGGAAAAATGATGGCCTGGGCCCGGAAGATGCTAAGCGTGAAGCTTATTATCCCCTGCAGCAGCATAGTGCGCTCGCCTATGAGCAATACGAAAAGGCCAAGACTGATGCTGGTGCGCTAGATTTTGATGATCTTTTAATTAAGACCGCTAATATGTTTCGAGATAATCTGGAAGTACGTCAGCGGTGGCAAGAACGTTTTCGGCACATTTTGATTGACGAGTATCAGGACACGAATGCTATTCAATATCGTCTGATCAAGTATTTAGTCAATGATGAGCGTAATATTTGCGTCGTAGGAGACGATTGGCAGTCAATCTACTCTTGGCGCGGAGCGGATTTTACCAATATTCTGAATTTTGAACGAGATTTTCCCGGCGCCAAAGTGATAAAGCTGGAGCAAAATTATCGCAGTACTGGCAATATTCTCGCTGCTTCGCAAAAAATTATCAATGAGAACAAAACTCGTACCGAGAAAAAGTTATTTACGGAGTCCGGCAAAGGCGAGCCGGTCACGATTGAGGCCCTACCAGATGAAACTGGCGAAGCCATGTGGGTGGCACGGCAGATTTGGCACTTGGCGCGTCCATTCAGTGAGTATGCCGTGCTTTATCGCACTAACGCTCAATCCTATGCTTTCGAAAAAGCCTTCATGGCGGCGAAAATTCCTTACAAAATTATTGGCGGGGTGAGATTCTATGACCGTAAAGAGGTGAAAGACGTTTTAGCGATTCTCAAATTAATCGTTAATCCGCGCGAGCAGGTAAGCTTTGAGCGCGTCGTAAAAAATGTACTCTCTGGTGTTGGCGCCGCTTCGCTAAACAAAATCTTCTTAGCCCTCAGTGCGGACGACGGTAAGGTGACTGATATTTTGCGCGAGCTCAAGCTGACTGCTAAAGCCAAAACTGCAATTCATCGCCTGGCTAATTTTCTCGACCAAGACTTTGCTAGTATCACACCGGCTCAAATTGTAGAGCAGGTTATTAAATATTTCGACTTTGCGATTCTGCTCCATGATGCTACACCGGAAGGGGAAGAACGCATGAAAAACCTCGAAGTTTTAATGAGTAATGCTAGCGCCTACGAGGAGCTGGACGACTTCTTGGCTGATGCGGCGCTTCTCAGCTCCGCGGACGAAAGTACCGGCAAGAATACGGTTTCACTGATGACGATTCATGCTGCTAAGGGGCTGGAGTTTCCGGTAGTCTTTTTGGTTGGTTTGGAGGAAGGGCTTTTCCCGAGCGATCGTAGCGAGACAGATGATGCTATCGAGGAAGAGCGTCGTCTGGCCTATGTCGGTATGACTCGGGCAATGCAGACATTGTTCCTGAGCTTTGCCAACTCACGGTTTAGCTTTGGCGGGCGCAACTATAATATGCCTTCGAGATTTTTGCTGGAACTGGGTTATAATCCGTATGGTTCGGGCTGTTACGGCGAATCGGGTGCTTTCGACGATGATATGGAGCTGAAAATTGAAGATGATAGCGGTAATTTTGGTATTCTGGGTGGTGATCCAGACGGGAAATTCGGCGGCAGTGCGTTACCTAAGAGCCCTAGTGATCCGTTTCCGGACGATGTGCCGGTTTATGAAAGTTGGTAAAGAGGATTGATTGCCTAGACCTCTAGTAGCGTGGAGTTAGTCGTAAATTCACAATCACGAAATATTAGATGCTCGTACATCTCCGTAGTCGCTTCACGTAGCGTTGGCGGTATTCGATCGTGACAGCCTAGTCACTATTGTAGAGCTGGCAACGATTTGGTAGTTGTAAAACGGTATTTGTTTGCTTTACTGCATCACGGCTTGTCGTAGAACTGTCTGAGCGCTCCTCAATGCTATACGTGATCGGCGTCTAGAGGTATTTAAGTGTAATAATTCGATTAATCTAAGCTTGAGAATTAGTTACGGTTTGATAGCGTTCCGTCGGTGTTTGTACTGGGGTGTTGATTTTTCGCTAAACTGTGCTAATATAGAAACATCCGCTGGAAACGGTCATGGTTAACTTGTCTATCAGTAATATTGACGAGCACTAGCCTGCCGTTTCTTGGGAAAAAGCTTGGCGCTCTCATTTCGCGACCGGGAACGCCAAGTGGAAAATAAAAATTAAAATCAATAAGGAGTAAAATCTCAAAATCATTACAGAAAAAGCTTTACGGGTAACGTTTAGCTTCAAACGACTCAAATTTCCACCCTAGAGCGTGTGCCTACACGGGCTAAACAATTTGGGATTACAACTGCGGTGTCGCTTTGAAATTTGCTGCGGTGCTCTTGCCGAGTTGGCGAGAAACTAAAAGACACGCCAGGGTTTACCCCATAGTGAAAGCTGTGGGGTATTATGATACGTTAGAATCTATGCAACCCGGGCTTAACCTTAGTAAGACCACGTAAAAACAAATGTGTTCTCATAGAGGCAATACACTAGCTGTATAATACGGCCTCAGAACCAAAATTCTATTGACAAAATTAATAGTCTGTGATACAATAGAAGTATAACCAGTACGAGGAGGGGGAATCGTACCGGTTGGCATGTTTTATTAATGCATTATGATGTTATTGACCCCCACATTTCAATCAATAAGGAGGAATTGAGATGAAGAAACCAAGAAATACCATTGTTGCGATAGTATTTGTTGCGGCGTTAACGGGCGTAGCTTACAGTTGTAAGGATTCATCGGTAAACTCAAGCCCCGCGCCAAATCCCGCATTGCTTGATCGAACAGAACCTCGGCACGAGTTTAATGCTGGGGCGATCGATTTAGACGACACGTGTGAGGATTCTCAGGTGATGACTGGTGATGAAGTGCAAACCGAGCCCACAGAATTACCTTCTGATATCTCAGTGGCAATGGTTTGTCAAGGCTTTTTAGCAGGCCGACCAGAAATGGAGCCCTATTACCGGGAGCTGAAGGGTGGCTGGATCGAAGTTAAATCTGACGGTTATGATCATCGTTACTTTCCGGCCGCAGTCTATCAGGGAGATTGGAGCGATTTTGCCGCCGTGGCGCAATCGTACCGCGATCATACTCAACCATGGGTGGAGTATACCTATACCAAGTACGAGGATGTTTACACTGGCGAGGTCAATAGTCCATCCATGATTTGGAGCGAGGATTACAGTCATCAGTTCGAAATCAGACCGGACGGAGACTGGTTAGAGATGGACGGTATGGAGGTTTACCCTACACATGAAACGTACGACCTGCATCCGCAGCAGCTGATGGCAGCCTATGAGGCTGGAGAGTGGAACGGTTCCGATAGATATGCTAACGACCATTGTAGTTATGCTTATCTGGACCCGGATTCTGGCGCAATTTGTTATGGATATCGTCGCTGGGTTTATAGTGGCGAGAATTCCCAGTATGCTTTCGGCAATAAACAGGGGATTAAAGAAGATACTCCAGTCTACGAGGATTATCCGGGAGTCGCAATTATGAGCGAAGCGCAGGAATCCTCGTTGAGCAGTTTGCTTACTATGATATATGCTGATGCTTCATCACAGTATATGGTAGATCTACCCTACAATTATGTCCAGGATCATACGATCCTGAGCCAGGAGTTTAATAACACGTTTGGCACCTTTATCGTTACACCCGACGGTATAGAAGCGTGGCATAAAGGTGATCAGAAATGCCGCTGGCCGATTACTATCTCAGAGTGGAACGATCATTACCACTTAGTGGTGAGCGAATGGGATTTAAGCGATAACTATTTGATTTGTCCAGATCGGGTCATCCAGTTACTGCCAGACGGCAAGCAGAAGGTGGTGGCAGACTCTCTGGTTGGCGTCAGCTATGGTTGGGAATATAACCTGACCACCGTTAGCTTAAAAGATGATCATTTAGTGATTGGCTGGCGGACCGAGGACGGGTGGAAGCGTCGCAAGTTTCATAGTAACGTCGCTATCACCGATGCGGCCTATCTTGGTGGTAAGCTGATCTTTAAAACTGCCGATGGTCGCGGCCGCTACATCAAGATGGACTGGACCAATGTTGACCAGCCTCTTGAGGATCAACCAATCACCTCGATAGTTGTCCAGATTCTACTTGAAACAGTAGAATCCTATAATATTGATCTTGATGATCACACCGAGCAGCTGTTAAGACAGTTTGCAAATACGTAATGCATAGATAACCCCTGGAGGCAACTTCGGGGGTTTATCATTTAGCCACCAAGCTTCATGCTCTAGAAATTCCGTTTCTCGTCATCCTGATTCCGGCCTAAATACCTATGTCAACCGCTCAGTAAAACTTATGTTTTTCCTCTTGTCCTACACGCAGTATCTATAAGAAAAAAGTTGTACTTTTTCTATGATGCAAGTCACAGTAAGTGCTTTTTATTAAAAAAATACTTGACTTTTAACCCAATCTGTGATACAATAGATAGAGGAGGTAGAATATCGATTGTATTTTGGATGAGCTGGCCTGGATTCGGGTTAACTCAGAGAATTGATCGGAATAACTAAATTCTAAATTGTCCTTTAAAATTTAGCTGTAAGAAATATTCTGGAAAGGGGGAATAAAATGTCTTGGAAGAAAGCAGTTATGAGAAAATCGCAAAAACTTTTTTCGCAGCTGGACTACCTATGGTCCCTGAGCGACGGTCGTGAAGGGCTGTTCGTGAGGTCCAAGGCTTGGTCAAGACTGCAGCAGAAGAAGAAACTCAGATTGTTAAGATTTAAATCTACGGAGCACCTCAAAGCTTTAGTAAATGAGGTTGAAGAGGACTTGAATCTTTTTTGCAATGAAATAGCACAGGCTGATCGGGAGTTTCCCGATGAGGCTATCAGGATCCGAGGAGAGATGTGGCGCTTTTTGACCGAACTACAAATCGTGCATCTGAGCCCGCATTTTAAGCTTAGTGGTCTACATCTGCATCCCGGTGCTAGTCAGGATGCGGTGTTCGAAATTGAGTATACGGAAGAAGGTTTAGCAGTGATGAAGGTACTTCTTATCGCTATGGCTAAGCTACATGAAGCGATTTCGAACGAGCGCCCAGAAGAGCTGCAGCGGGAGTTTAACGGGTACACATGTTATGCAGAGGAAGTCATTAGACAATCATTAAAAAGGGAGGGAGAAAATGATGACAAAAACGAATCGTGTGATCAGAAAGGGTATGTCGGCCAGGAGTATTTCCGGGAGACTGACACGACTCCTGGAGCATTTCTTTGCTAAGCTTACGAGTAAAGCGAGATGGAAGCGAGCCCAGAAGGCGCAGAACCTCTTGAATCTCTTAGATTCGTTGAAGGGGTGCGATCAGGAAGAGGTACGTAAAAAGGCAGTAACTTGGCGGAAAAAATTACTGCGTGGTCTGACGCTGTTGAATTGTCAGGCAGGCCTCATTAGCCCTCGAGAGGCTAAGCAAGCCAGTCGCTGGCTTGACAAAATTCATAGGGAGCTCATTCTTGTGTCGTGGCGCCAGTAGAAATACTCAATCGGAACATTCGGGCGATCCCGAAGCGACATCAGAAAGAGCTATCTAAACATGACTGCTGTGGGCATCGGTAAAAATCCGATTTCATTCCATCCGACAAGTGGCGAGGTATCACCTCTCCTTCCGGGATGAAGCCTCAGCTAATAGAATTGAAACCCTGGCTACGGTCGGGGTTTTCCATTTGTCTGCTATACAACTGTTAGGCTTGAGGGGTTGTGGGCGAGACTGGAGCCAGATTTGCTCTCCAGCTCCTATACTTATGACACTCATTACTTATTCGCTCTTAATAACGACATTGACGTTATTAAGACTTTGACCCGCTTGCCCGGTGCTAAAAAGACAAACTGATGTTTTACTTTCTTACTATTGCTATTTTAGAAAAAGTATGTTAAGATATACACAGGCTAAGTGATTCGTCTGACTTAGTTATTATAAATAAAGGGGGATAAAAAATATGACGAAATCTGGGAACCTTAACAGCATAACTCAGACTTACGAGGAGCTTACGGCGACGGTGACTGAAGCAATGAGCCGAATCAACTCCGTTTGTGAGTTCTACAATTCGTTGGAACCACGGCAGTTTTGTAATCCACAAACTACGCCGCTTGAGTGGTATCAGCGATTGGCGTCTACAGGTGGCGAGGAGCAACTTCGCAGCATCCGCAATAACATGGAGCAGTGCTGTAAGCAAAACCAACCGTATAATTTGGAAAGTCTGCATACGCTTGCGCAAATGATAGTAACGATGGCGCAGGCGTGCCACAAGATGTCTAATGAGGATCTGGCGAACGGGAAGTATTCGATGTACGATCAGGCAGCATTCTGCTACCTCATGAAACGCCAGGCTCGGAGAGCACGGCATCTGATACGCGTCGGGCTCTATCGCATGTTGCGTCAGCATTACGAGATAGTGCCGCTGGAATCATTACGGCAACGTTGTGACGAGATTTGGCGGGCTGAATTATCAGATTGTGCAATTCAGCTGGATCCATCGACTGGTGCGCTCTATAAGAGTGTTGCCTGTGATTATCTGCACAACATTGGTCTTAAGGCTTGGACTATTTGTCTGAGAATTTTTCAGCTGAATGAGCTTGCGGCCGAAGACTATATCTCCATGGATCCAGGGGATATTTTAACCAATCAATTCCGGGATTTTCTGGAGGATAGTTTTCGGGATTTACTGAACTGCATACCGCCTCAGGATAATCCTTCAACGATGCTGAGTACTGAAGAAGTCAAAAATGTATATCAGAAAATCTTTGAAACTTGTTTTGACGGTTGGGCGATAAAATATACGCAGCGTAGCAACGACTTGCTTGTGATGACAGAAAGAAAAGCTATTGTCGTGCCAGGCAGCATTGTGCGCAAGATGAGAGTGTACGAATTGCAGGGTACGGTAGTTTACTGGCTGGGCATCAGATTCCTCCGCTTAACGCGTCGCGTAGTCCCAAAATTGCGCAATTGGCAGTCTGATAGCACAGCTTTTGATCGAGCTTTAGAGAGCGCGGTCAGGCAGGCATTTTCTCCGCATTACACTCCGCTCGCGAGTGCCGAGTTAGAATATCTCCTGGCGTCACAGATTGCAGAGCGAAAAAGTTTTGACGAAATTGTCCAGAATTTCACCGTCTTGGTGCAGGCGAAATACGAGCAGCTACTGAAGGCACAGGCAGGAGAACGGAAAAGCTTAGATCCAATTGTGAAGCAATTCGCCAAATTAATGTCGCAGAATAAGAATAATGCGAACGCAGCTGCCAAGGAGATTATCAAGGATATATACGATCGCGCCACTGTGCTGTCCGGAGAACTTCTGGATTACCATATCGTGGCTGAATATTACAGCTTGCGTGAGATTTGGCGGTATTTAGACATGAATCTGCGGGATCATCCGCTTGAAGTCTTTCTCCACCTATTCTTAACTGGCGGAGTGGATCCGTTCTATCCGGACACCGCTGAGCTGATAACGCAATACAGGTTCGCGAAGTTTGGTGATTCTGAAATCGACCCTATCATTACTGACCGCAAAGCTGAGTGTGAGTATTGAACACTCTATTAAATCTTCATCGGGTTTTGCAACTTGCTCTGGGAGTGTCGATCATCAGCTAAACTTCTTAACTTAATTTACCTCTCGCATCTTGGGTTACATTTGAAGCAATAGACGATTCAGCTGTATGAAATATCAGATAGGTCCCTATCTGATCCGCAGATTGATCTGCGGATAGTAGCTTATTATTAAAAAGTCAGGCCCGCCGTTTCTCGGCGGGCCATCACTTTGCTAGAATTATTTTTTGACACTTATGCTTAAAATGTCCAAGTTTTGACACTTATGCTTAAAATGTCCAAGTTTTGACACTTATGCTTAAAATGTCC
>CANOGH010000029.1 GCA_947565505.1 uncultured Candidatus Saccharibacteria bacterium
CTTGTCGCCCTATTCAGGCTCGCTTTCACTGTGGCTCCATCATTTGACTTAGCCTCGCCGACAACATTAACTCGCTGGATCGTTCTACAAAAAGCACGCCGTCACGGATGAAACAAAACTCACAAAACTGCACAATATATCTCATTGTACAGAAGCACTGAGTAAGTGAAATTACAAAGTAATTTCACCCTCAGGTCCTGTCGGATCATGAGCTTATCGCTCAGATCCTCCAAAACCTCAGTTTAATCTCTCCAGAACTCGTTCGAAGAAAGAGCAAGCTCTTTTTCAACGAATTCTGTCAATCTTATTACTCAGTGTCTTCGTGGGCTTTGTTTCACCCGCTCCGACACCTTGTAGGCACTGAGTTTCAGGATCTATTTCACTCCCCTCCCGGGGTTCTTTTCACCTTTCCATCACTGTACTAGTTCGCTATCGATCAATCAATATATTTAGCCTTGGCAGGTGGTCCTGCCAGATTCAAACAGGGTTTCTCGTGCCCCGTCCTACTTGAAAAAAGATATATAATGCCTCAAACCGTTTCGCATACAGGGCTTTCACCTTCTTTGGCGTTCCATTCCAGAAACTTCCGCTACGATTTGGAAGGATTGTATCATTATCCACTCAGTTAACGCTGTTGGTTTATATGCAGAATAGTCCATATAGAACAATTCTACATATAAATTATCTTATTTCGCAACCCCTTTCATAACTCTGGCCGTTAAACCGTATGGTTATGTTAAGGTTTGGGCTGTTCCAATTTCGCTCGCCACTACTTTCGGAATCATTGGTTATTCTCTTTTCCTCAACCTACTAAGATGATTCAGTTCGGCTGGTTCCCGTCTATTTATCCTATGTGTTCAGATAAATGCAATACGACATGACTCGTATTAGGTTTCCCCATTCGGATATCCCCGGATCAACTCACGTTCTCAGATCCCCGAGGCTTTTCGCAGAGTACTACGTCCTTCATCGGTATTGATTGTCAAGGCATCCACTATCAGTGCCCTTATGTACCTTTTTATGCATTGACTTAATTAGTAATCGACGTTTGATAGTTTAATAATGTGAATATTAAATATCATCCATAACAATTACGAATTCCGTCTTACAATTCTAATCGCTTCAATATTTATACTAGATAAATATTGAATTTTTTTCATCGTTGTCTCAAATTGTTAATTCGAAATCTCTCTCCGAGATAAAGTCTATTTGATAGATTTTTAACCTCGCATTTATTTCTATCTGTTGGCCTTGGTTACCTCTCTGGTAACTTGCTTAACTGTTCTTCATTATATAGAACCGACCTAAATAAGTCAACACTTTTTTTGAAGATTTTTGGACTTTTTTAAGCTTCAGTGTTATCTACCTCTATTGGACTTTATAAAAAATCTCATCTAGATCCACAGAAAAATAGCTAAGACCAGTTATTTTAACAGAAATACAATATTTTATCAATTTCGCTTCTGGTTACTTTTGTATCCAGATATATCCAGTGTAGCACACTTTTTCTAAAAAGTCAAGTGCTTTTTTACAAAAAAGCACCTGCTGCAACTTGTATCACAGAAAAAGTGCAACTTTTTCTTATAAATACTATATGCAGTTCAATACCTTTTATGCTTATTTTACATAAAATCAAAGAAATTATGATTTTTACTAGGATCAATATCTGAAGAATATGTTGTATTTTTTACAACAGTACTGCGATATTATAGGTTTGGTAAATAACAATACCACACCTACTACGCAAAAATTGATTTGCGGTTCGGTGTGGGCTATTAATTTGCTAGTTGCTTATATGTATTTTAGAAATAGTATTAACAACGCCTGTTTTTTGTAATATATTCTTCCGCCCTCGTCCAAAATGCCTAGAATAGGTCTCAATGGATGCTAAGTTTTTATTATTCTCCACCTCCTTGCGTAGAGGTAATCGACCAAGTTCTATAGCAAAAGCACATAATTCAGCAGACAACTCATCTTTCGTAGTATGATGCTTATAGCACCTAAGGCCTGGCCGGGCAAGCTTAATAGCCTTATTCCAATTATCGAAGTGATTTAAATATGTATGTAAATTGAATTTCGTATTCATATCCGCTGCATATTCCCTACTTGTAGGTATATGACCAAGTTGGGTTATATAATCACTTAGATACTGAATCATCTCTTCATCCACAAAACCATCCTTTTGTAAGTTTGGAGTAAAGCCTGCTGCCTTTAGCGATTTATTCCAACTGCCAAATGCTTTTGTGTATATTTGCGGTGAAGCCATATCTTTTCTAGTCGCAACGTCTCGTTTAGTGGGCGTGCGGCCAAGTTCGGCCGCCAAGTCTTTAATATCCTGCAGTAAGCGTTCGGGACTATAATCCCCTAAGTCATGAATTTCTAATCCTGCCGTTTGAAGTACTTTATTCCAGGTGTTACCGAGTGCCTTTTTGAAAGTTCTAAAATCAGGTAAACCATCTTTACCCACATCCGTACAGTAAGGTGAACGGTTTAGTTTCTTAGCTAATGTTTGAAGTATCAATATTAATTCTTCTTTAGTGTAGAACGTTACAGTCTTAAGTCCAATATCTCGTATTAGTCTTTCAATATCATATAACTTTTCCTTAAACTGTGGAGTTGGGGTATCGATAGAAAAGAGATCCGAGGCTGACAATGCCTTACCTTTGTTCTCCCCTCCTGGTTGCTGATTTTTCAGGGCATCCTCGATTTCTTTTTGAGTTGCAAAAACCAGCTCCATACGCTCGACATTTGCCACGAAATCCAGAACTCTTACTTTAGTCTTAGTGGCAGTCTTTCTAGTACCACGATTAAGCTGCTGCCAAAAGATTCTTGGAGCAGCCGTATTACGTAGAAAAACAATCACATCTACCGACGGAATATCTACGCCCTCATTCAGCATCTCTATTGATACGATCGTACGAAGCTCGCCGGATTTAAAACGAGAAATACTCTCTCTATTCTTTTCTGGTTCGAAATCACTCGTAATCGCCTCGGCGCCTTCATATAGCTCAGCAATCTTCTTGGCATGTACGATGTTTTTGCAGTAAATAATGGTTTGCGGATTTTCACACCACTCATTAGCATACTGCTTAATCAAGCGGATAATCTCCTCATCTCTTTTTGGCATAAAGACTTTACGGTTTAATTCTTCTTTGGTAATCTTCTGATTTTCTTCAAGATAAAAACCAATTTCTTCCATCTCGTCCAAAATAAGATGATACTCAATCTCGGCGATCCAACTGTCAACCAACGCCTTTGCCATCGGCAATTCAAAAATTGGGCTACCAAAAATTTCCTCGACATTACGACAGTCCAAGCGATCTGGCGTCGCTGTCATACCGAGCAGAAACTTCGGCTGGAAGTATTCTATTACTGGCTGATAAGTATCAGCCGGTGAATGATGCGCTTCGTCCACAATAATGTAGTCGAATTCATCTTTTTCAAATGCTTCCAGGTGCCCCGACAGACTCTGAAAAGTAGCAAAGAGAAATGTTGTCGGAATACTACTCTTAGCTAGTCCGGTGTAGAATCCGTAGCTACACTGCTCTCCGTAATACTCTTGGAAATTCTCCTTTGCCTGGTCTAGAATTGGGTTACTATGACACATAAACAATACCCTGCCATAACCGTATTCTTGCCAGAATTGCTCAACGTCTCGGATTGAAATGAATGTTTTGCCGAGACTACTAGCAACGACGATTAGCCCTTTGGATAAGCCATCTCGCCTAGCCTGAGCTAATGCTTGCCAACATTCTATTTGATACGACCGCTCTTCATATTGCTTCTTCATTTTAGATTCCCCCATTCTAAAAAAGTTTTATTCTATCTTGAATAAAGATAGAATAAATTTACGGTAAATTTATGGAACTCTCTAAAAACTAACTAACCTTATTTTTAAGTTACTCACTCCTTTCCCTTAAAATAATTGGCATTTTGCATACCAAGGCTAGCCAGAGTGTTCCCTAGCCCAATTTTACTCATCTCGATGCTTCGCTCGAGACACTTATAGTTTAGCACAGATTACCTTTTTTGTCAAGAATGGCGTCTTACATTAATGAACTCATCATTGTATTTCAAGAATATTATAGTAGATTATATCACGATTTATGATATAATATTACGTAAGGGGGTGGCACATTAATGGGGAGGTGTTTGAATGAAGAAATTTTTTCAGAGAGTCAGGAGATTTCTCGGCGTAATCTGTATATTGGCAGCGCTAACGGGTCTTATATCTAGGGCCAATTCGTTGCCGGTTAAAGCCGAGTCTTCACCGCGGGATCAACTGACCGAACAGGCCAAAGATTCGGGGATTCTTGATAAACTGGATGATCTGATGAAATGGGGCGGTGACAGGATAGTCGATATTCAGGGTGTAGCCAATAGTATTATTAACTCTACCAGTCGCCACGGTTATCGGCAGAATAATCGTCCCAGTACACCAGTGCTCAACGCAGTCATTAACGGTAAATGGGGAGACGAGCGGTCCTTCGTAAGAGTGATCGATCTGGATGACGACAAGCCGCACGGACATAGTGTACGTCTGAAAAAAGGACACACTTACAAAGTAGTGGTTTATTATATTAATGATTGCAAATACAGCAAGGCTGCAAAAGATGTTAGTGTCTATCTGGATTTGCCGCGGCAAATCCAGGCCAATAATTCTGATAAGCTTACTGCTTTGCTCGCTTCCAGTAATACAGATCCGGAATTAATCTTTGACTCAGTTACATTAAAGGCGCAGGAAAATCTCAAGCTGAAATATACTAAGGGTTCTCTTAAGATTTACAACCAGGGTCAAACTAACGGCAAAAAGTTAAACGCTGCGAACGCTTTTAATCTAAACAAGCGAGCTACTCTGGGATACAATCAGCTTGATGGTGAAATTCCGGCCGGCAAGCAATATTCCGGCAAAGTTACACTGAAGTTTAGGGCTGAATAACTATATTTATATTCATGTAGCAAAATATGCTTTTGCGTCATAACGCTACCCCCTTAAAGTCGCGAATCACGACCGCTGGTGCTTAGATAATGGCACCAGCATTTTAATTAATCGACACCCTGAGAGCAAGCTATGAGGAATGTGAGCCGGCTAAAGGATCAGTATTGATAGGACAATGTCTCATCAAGTCAAGGCGTACAATCCTCATTTAATCAGGTTGCGAGATAGCCATAAATCATATATTAAAAGCCTAAGCTACTTGGCTTAACCTCGGTTACCAAGGTTTTCTAGAAAAAATATTCCCTCCAGTGCCATGGCGTATGGGGGGTATTTTTGGTCGTATAAAAAGACGGATAATAAGTGGTTAAACCTCCAAGTCTCAGCCTGGAGGTTTAGAAGGTGAGTAAATGCTCGGTCTTGCGATCGAGCATTTCTATGCTTTAAACTACTATTTCAACCGGATCTATGGTAAAAACACAATTCTAAATACATAGATCTGATATCCGGTTGCGGCAATGGTTATAATCCTAGTTAATGCTGCGCAACACCGGTAAGCCCATAACGTATTACGGGAAGCCCTCGGCGCTTCCATTACAATGCGTCGCTGCTCTATTTTAGCGTCACGCAAGAAAATTTGCCGACAAGCTTCCGATAGGACTATGATGCCTATCATTGTTAAAATATAGAGGTAACGCGCTGCAGTGATAAATCCCATATCATAGCAGACCATACGAGATACCCCTAAGTCAGTTATTACAAGTAGCAATAACTTCATGTTTGCGTTCATACTCTTTCCCCCTTCTGAGTATATTTCTATAACCTTTTTCAGGTTATAATCCCATTGTATCACACCATAAGCATTTTGTCAATAGTTATTTCATTAAAATCACGCTATACATAGACTAATGTCCCTTTGAGGGGTAATAATTTCTCACTTTCGGCAAGAATATACTGTTATTGAAGTAGAATTTTATCATCAATGATGGAGCATCCATAGAGGATGATGAAGAAATCTTATCCAGTGTTGAGCCTAAATAAGTTAGCGGAATCCCTTTTTAAAGTGTAGCGACCTGTATTACTTAACTTTTACGCAAGCTGCGCCTAATAGATCCGCTAATGATTTAGTTAATTCTTCACTGGCGTCTACCCGAAATGGCAGCTTGATCGGGCGTTTACCTTTTTCATCCTTTAATACCATGATAATTTCCTGAACTCCTGGGTTAAGGTCACAGAGATGACGAATTTCATTTAAGATTTCGGTGTCGTCCGGTTTCTCAATCAGGACGTAGAGTTTCTCTCCTCGTGTATCCTTAGGAGGATTAGTCAATACTCTAGGTACGCTTTCAGTAACCGGTGCTGGTTTGTTACTAGCACCTCTAGCCCCACCACCACCGTAACTGACACCCTCAGCACGACTACTGGCGCGTTTTTTCCACTGTGGCACGGCCGGGGCATCTGGAATCGCTAATTTGCGTCCAGTCGGTTGATAATTTTGCAAGACTTCGTCGGGAATAACTTCGACACTTTCGGCCAAAAGCTTCACTTCGGAAACAATATTGCCTTCTTTATCCTTAGCGTTGACGCGCCCAGTAATTTTCACCACATTATCTTGTTCTAGTTTACCGCCGACCGATTCATACAGATTCGGAAAAACGATCACTTCTTGTTCTGCTACCTTATTTTCCAGTTTCACAAAGGCCATACGGGTGCCACTTTTAGTTAAAATAGTCCGCACGGCGCTGATGATACCACCGATGACTAGGGTTTTCCCATCGTGCTCGGCTTTCACCAGATCAAAACCATGAGTCTGCTCTTCAAAATAAGTATCGTATTTATCTAAAGGATGACTGGAAATATAAAGCCCCATCAAATCTCGCTCCCAAAGTAGCATTTCTTTTTCAGGGATTTTGACTGGAGCCGTCCTAATCTCAGGTTCAGGGATTTCACCAGCAGCACCCATGGCACCAAAAAGATCTGTCTGGCCATTAGCAGCATCTTTTTGACGTTTAGCTCCGTAAGCCTGGATATTTTCAAGATTAAACAATAAATCACTACGATCACCAAATTGGTCAAAGACGCCAGTTTTTATGGCCGCTTCCCAAGATTTCTTATTAAACTTAGTGGAACTAACTCGAGCAGCAAAATCACAGATACTCTTAAAGGGACCATTCTTATCGCGCTCTGGGATCACATATTCTTCGACTAATGCCTTGCCCATAGACTTAATACCAGAAAGACCAAAACGAATCTTACCTTCACTGCCTACAATACCAAAATCACCGTAAGACTCGTTAATATCTGGGCCAAGTACTGGAATACCCATACGCTTACACTCAGTGATTTCGATGGCTAAACGATCCGTCCAGCGCATATCTGCTGTCATAAGGGCCGCCATAAAAGCATCAGGATAATGCGCCTTCAAGTAGGCTGTCCAGTAGGCAACCAAACCATAACACGCGGCGTGACTCTTATTAAAACAGTAGTTAGCGAAGTCCAAAAGCTCAGTCCAGAATTGCTCAGCAATTTCTTTAGTGGCACCGCCAACCTTAATCGCACCTTCAATGAATTCAGGCTTAACCTTATTCATCAGATCAACCTTTTTCTTACCCACAGCTTTACGTAAAGTGTCAGCCTGACCGCCAGTAAAGCCGCACCACTCGCGCGAGATGTTCATGAATTGCTCTTGATAAATCATAATGCCATAGGTATCTTTAAGACAATTCTCTAAACCTGGGTGAAGATAAGTAATTGGCTCCTCGCCGTGTTTACGACGAATAAAACTATCAATAAACTGCATTGGCCCAGGACGATAGAGCGCCACCATAGCGATAATATCCTCAAAGCGGCTAGCCTTCAAATCACGCAAATACCGCTTCATGCCGGCAGACTCCAACTGGAAGACACCAGTGGTTTCAGCACGTTGCAGAAGTGCAAAAGTTTTCTCATCGTCAAGCGGAATTTGCACCAAATCAATGTCGTCATGATAAACCTTACGGATCATGCGCAAGGCATTATTAATGACGGAAAGGTTAGACAAGCCCAAAAAGTCCATCTTTAATAGACCAAGCTCCTCTACCTGTGTCATTGGGAACTGCGCCGCAATTGGACCCTTAGCGGAAACTTCCAGTGGCAAAAATTTATCCAATTCGTCAGGCGCAATAATCACGCCACAGGCATGGACGCCATGGTTACGGATTGTGCCTTCTAGGCGGCTTGCGAAATCAAGCACCTCCTTCGAGGTAGGATTAGTCTCATATTCCTGTTTGAGATCTGGTACGTCTTTGATGGCATCCGCTAAATGAACATGGTGACCTTGAACCGGATCTGGCACCAATTTAGCTAACCGATCAGCGTCGGCATAAGGGACTTCGAGTACACGTGCGACGTCTCGAACGGCGTTTTTCGCCATCATCTTACCAAAAGTGGCGATGTTAGAGACCCGCCCTGCACCATATTTCTCTGTACAATACTCAATGACCTCGTCCCGCCGAGTATCTTGAATATCAGTGTCAATATCCGGCATAGAGATACGATCGGGATTTAAGAAACGTTCAAACAGCAAATCATAACGCAGAGGATCAAGATCGGTAATCCTGAGCGCATAGGCTAAGATACTGCCTGCCGCCGAACCACGACCTGGACCGAACACGATGCGCTGGCTCTTTCCCCAGTTAATAAAGTCTTGCACAATCAAGAAGTAACCATTGTAACCCATTTTGTCCACTACGCCGAGCTCATAATCAATCCGCGGGAGAATCTTCATTTTTTCTTCTTGACGTTCCTCGCTTTTGTCTGCCTCTTCTAGTAACTTACGACATTCTTCCACAGAAAGATTGACCGTATCCCCTAGCTTGTAACCCGCATAACGGTATACCAAACCCTGGAAAACCAACTTATCTAGGTAGCTCTTGTCAGTTTCCCCTTCGGGAACGGGAAATTTAGGAATCAGAATGCGACCCAGCTGCAAGTCAACGTCACAACGATCAGCAATTCGGCGGGAGTTACGCACCGCTTCTGGATAATCTTTTTCCCAACGGCTGATAATATCGTCTGGCGGGATCACATGCAGATCAAAATCTTTCAGACTCATACGATTAGGATTGGAGAGGTTGGACGCCGTACCGACACAGAGCAGTACTTCGTGTGCATCCTGATCCTCATGTTTCAAATAGTGGGCGTCACAAGTCACCACTAGCGGCAGGCCAGTTTTCTCAGAAATTTTCACTAATTCTTCATTAATATGAGTTTGTACTTCCCAGTGAGTAGGTGAATCGGGGTGACCATGATCCTGCATTTCAAGGTAAAAGCGACCCTCAAAAATCTTTGAATACCAGTCAACTAACGCCATGGCTTTATCCATATCATTAGCTCGGATAGCTTCGGATATTTCTGAACCAGCGCATCCACTTAGACAGATTACGCCTTCGTTGTACTTTTCCATGCATTCATGATCAATGCGTGGCTTGTAGTATTTACCATGGATCTCCGCTTCAGACATCATGTGGCAAAGATTTTCAAATCCTTGATTGTTCATGGCTAGCAAAGTAATATGAAAACGCTGCTTATCATGCGCTGGATCACGGTCAGTCATTTTGCGAGCTGCTACATAGGCTTCTAGCCCCAAAATGGGCTTGATGCCAGCACTATGGCAACACTTATATAACTCTACGAGAGAGCTCATAGTGCCGTGATCGGTGACTGCTACTGCCTCCATACCCTGTTCTTTCACAAAGTCAACCAATTCTGGAACTTTCGTCAAACCGTCCAACAAGGAATAATGTGTATGATTGTGCAGGTGTACGAAATCGCTACGTTTTAGGGGTTCATTCCCTTGGGTTACCTCTGTCATAATATATATTATACACCTTTTTCCTAAAAGTGCAGAGCTTTTCAAAAAACTATACTCAGAAACAAACGTCGCCAAGTACTAATGCTCTTTATATAGATTCAGCTCACTTACCGTTTTAAGCTATCGCTTTTCATTTTTTGACAACTTAGTTTTCCGCTCTTAATCTGTAATATTTAAAATACTAGGCTATCAAATATTAAAATTTGATAGCCTAGTTCGGTTTCCTAAAAATTACAGTTTCCCTGATAATCTATATCTTTTTTAAAATTTATCTAGCTAGAAGCAGGTCTTGTTTCATAAACATTTTAAGTGTTTCGTTTCTGTTTTTTGCGAAAAATACGTCGAGTTTACTGTCTAATATTTATCAACCATTCTTTCTGCTTACAGGTGTACATACATTGTGTACCAAATTAGAATTTTACTAGTTCTTTAGCCTCAAACAGGAGTAAATGTTTGTGGAACAAGACCATTTTCAAATATATTCCTCACGCAAATTGCTGAGGAATATATTTTCATTATTTACGCACCAAAATCGTACTACGGAACAAGCCTGCCGTCTTGTTACTTCCCCGTCTTGCCGCTTTTCTTGCTTGTGCGAGTCCGCTTGTTAAAAACCGTACTCTTGGCAGCCTCCGCCCGTGCTTTGGCGGCTGCTTCTTCGCCAGCTTTTTTAATAATCTCTTCCCTGGCGGCATCTTCTTCAGCATAGCGACGTTCTTGTTTTTCAACGGCACGCTTAGCAAAACTTTTGACAATCCCACCAACTGAGGTAACACCTTTGATATTATCAACAATATCATCAGCCTTCGCAGCGATACCCTGACCAGTAATGATCATTTTACGAGCTTCTTCAGCTACATGTATCAATTTAATGATTAAGATAATAGCCACGATTAGAAAGATCAGCAAAGTAATCGCTAGCATAATTACCAGAATCCATTCGGCGAGATTCATCATATTTACCTCCTTTTAACTACCTTTAGTCTTCTTCTATTTGCTTCATATATTGTTTCACATCATCAGCGTAAGGTTCGTGATCAAGCGTGTAGCGCAAATGCGTCATAAAATAGTTCTTAGGATCACCGGTAGTCATCCAGGTACCTTGGGTTTGTTCAACAATAACTTCACCTTTTTCGGTCAATCGGGTAATAGCGTCTACAATCCAGAGTTCATTATCGAGACCAGTGTTCTTTGGGTTAAGGTAATCAAAAACTTTCGGAGTTAACAAATATCTACCGTAGCTAGTGAGATTAGAGGGCGCATCTTCGATCTTTGGTTTTTCAACGATGTTTTTAAGGGTATGCTTCTTTTCATCAGCTAGCTTGATGACGCCGTACTTATCAAGCACGTTACGCGGCATTTCTTGTGCAATAATAATCGCCTCAGCATCTGGATGTTGCTCGTAGGATTTAATCAAGGTGAGCACATCCGAACTACCGAAGACCACGTCGTCGGAGAACATTACCACGAAAGCTTCGTCATCACGAATATACTCTTTAGCAGAAGCCACCGGCGAACCGTTACCATAGGGATAAGCCGGATCCTGTTCGATGACGGTAATTTTTGGAAAATCAAGCACGTGCTGAATCGGCATGTAGCGATCCTCTTTGCCCTGAGCAGCAAGCTGTTTACGAATGCGGTTAACCGAGTTGTTAAAATAATCTTCATAAATCGGCTTACCTTCTTTAGCGGCAACAATAATAATTTCTTTTATGCCAGCCTGCACGCACTCTTCTACCATGAACTGCATTACCGGACGATTACCGAGTGGCAGCATAGCCTTAGGGATCGTTTTAGTGATCGGCAAAAAACGGCTTGCACAACCAGCATCAGTAATGATGGCTTTAGTGGGGGCATGATATCTCATTAATAAACTCCTTAAACAATCTTCAATAATTAATTTAGTCTATTCTAACATATGAAAGCTATTTACTAAAGATTTCTATGCGGACTTTTTGGTTTTCTTAGTACGACGACTAGAACGCTTAGCTCGAGTTTCGGCGAGAGCAGCCTCATGATACTCTTGCTTCTGGACATGATTAGCAACGCCATAAATCAGGCTACACACTCCCAAAATTAGCATGTAGGCACCAAAGAAACGCACGTAGTCAATATTCGGCAGATGACCAGAATTAAAAATAACAATTCCGAAAATTGCTCCGGTAACACCGCAAAGTAGCCAGATGAAACGATCGGTTGGATCTACCGTAGTATTGAAGCCAATGACGATTTCAAAAATACCTCTCAAAATCGTGTAAGTGGCCAGGATGGTAAGATGCCAAATGGGCGGCTGATTAACCATGACGAGCACCACGAGGCCGAAAATCGCATCAAAAAGTGCCACTAAGAATGATACGGCCCAGCCGTGACGGTTATAACTGCGGTAAATCGAGTTGGCAAATTCGACCATAGCTAAACCTAGCAAAAACAAGCCAATAATAGGTAAAATATCAGCGGAACGATTGCCGCCCGTGAAAAGCGAGATGCAGCCCGCCAAAAACGCAATGATGCCCTGAAAGATAAACACCAACCAGTGGCTATCAATGTAATTCTTTTTGATATAATTCATAAGTTCTCTTTCTCCTTATTCTGAGTTCCATTATAGCATATGCCGCTTACCCTTGGTAGCCAAGTTTATGCCGAATTTGGCTGATTTGATAAAACAAGTAAATTCTATAATATTCCCGTTTATTCAGCTAAACAGCACTGTAAAATTGCAAAATTTTATAAAAATATAGAGAATAAGCGATTTTATAGATAATAATATGATTTTTGTATTGACTTTTTATGAGAAGTGTGTTATAATAGATACACGTTGTTTTTCCATATGATATACAAGTATGATTTGGTTTTGGCGTTGTAAATCAGTATATCATTTTAAAGTTTCTGCGAAAATCGTTTTCGCTTTTCTTATGTCTATGATAGCGTACTTCCTACTAAATGTCAATGGTTTTCTGGCGCAATTTCGATCTTGCGCCAGATTTTCCATTGTTATCTCAGATCTTCATCATCCTTGCAATGCATATATTTTTCAAAACTTCTTTTTGTCCGAACACCGAGGTGATGAATGTAATTCCTGCTAACTTCAAAAGAACTATGTCTAAGCATATGCTGAGCTTCCTCATCAGTAGCACCATTCTCAATGATTTCAGTAGCGAAAGAATGTCTTAAAGCGTGTGGATGGAATCCATCTAGTCCAGCTTGTATAAATGGTTTCGTCATGCAGTCACGCACACAGCTCTTAGATAACGCTCTTTCGTTACCGTAAACATCTGGCTTTCCGCGGAAAATATAGTTAGTAATACCTTCGCGCTCTATCCAATCATTCAACCTTGCTTTGGTGACCTCACTCATAGTCATAATTCCGTCTTCTTTACATTTAGCTTTACTGCCAATATTTATCGTGAGACCATCAATATCTCTTAGTTGTAGCGTTCTTAACTCGTTTAGGCGAAGCCCACACTCAAAAGCAAGACGGATCATAAGCCACGATCTGCGATCAGCGAAACATAATACATGGTTAATGACTTTTCGTTCGTAGTAAAGCTGTGCTGGCGGATCTTCACGGAGCTTAATCAATAGTGGCAATTTGAGTCCAGGAATATCTAACCCCATATCACGGAAATATTTAAGCATAGCCTTGATGTTTTCAGTACGTGTGTTGATAGTTCTGTTAGAACAGGGTTTACCATTAATTCGATGTATGCCAAGGTGTTGTGCTTTCATGAACTCATTAATATGATTATTACTAATTTCTTCGACACAAGAAATATTGGTAAACTCTGCAAAAAGCATTAAATCACTAACTTTATGGGGTATTGTTTCTTTTGACATCATTTTGACGTTTTTACACCAGTCGATATATTCGCTAATTTGCTCCAAAAATTTGGCTTTATTCTGCATATTTTTCCTTTTCCACCCATTAATTTTATAATGAATCGGGAGGAATAAACTAGCAGTGCCTAGGCACTAATCACACCGTTCTTAGCATCTTGCCTTGCAATATTCTGCTTCAACATCTGAACATGACAAACTTTCACGAAGTATTTTAATGGTGACTTTATTCTGGTGCGACGAGATTTCTCTTCAATGCTCCAAATAAAATCTTCTGACAAATTCCAAGCTACTTTAAGGAAGAACTCACGACTAGTGGGCGCATTAAAACGTCTCACTAATTCATCTGCAATTCTATCTGTATATTGTTGCATTCCCGAGCGAGCTTTATAAAGTTTATACATATCAGATCCTTCATTGTTCATTGAATTTTCCTTATGGGAAAATCCATTGTTCAATGAATCAATGTTTAGGTTATTCATCCCTGTTTTTACCTCCAAAATTAGTGTATCAAAAACTCTCGCTCTTTGAGCAGTTGATACTAGCTTATTCTATGATTGAGTATGACAAAACAGAGCGTAGTTTTGTGCATAGCTCATTTTTTTGACATCAGAAATCTTTCTGAGAGTGTAAAAATCCCCAAAAGCTTTCTGCTTTGGGGCTATTTTTACTCTCGAACCAGTTATTCTATAACTATTACCAGTATAGCAAAGATGGGTAGAGTTGTCAAGAGTGTGATTATGTAGATGTTAATAAAAATCCTATAAAAAGATATTTTTATTCGTAACGTAAAAACTTCAAAATAAGATTTAGTCGATGCTTTGTCAGGCGACTATAATACTAACTAAAATAAGGAGGTAATTATGAATAATTATACTCCCATGAATATTAAGACTGTAGTCATTCATGGCCATTATAACAAAAAGTATTTTATAGTAAATAAAACGTGGGATATCAATATAAAAATTATGATAATTCCTCATGATAAATCTTTGCTAGTGATTTTCGTGAAGGGAATCTTTAAAATTTGCAAAGATAATTTTGCTCTAGCCTGTATTGTAACGATTAGTGCTATAATTATTTGTAAACTAATTATTATGGTTCTGAAAAAATTTTTTTATAAAAACCGACCTATGGTATAACTCGCCATAGTCATTTTAGCTACCCAGAACATGGGGCAAAAATTCTTATTGTCTTTTCTTCTGCCCATACTTAGCAATACGAGCCTCCACAGCTTTCTTAGCACGCTCTTTGCGTTGTTCTGGCGTAAGTTTGGCGCTGGATTTTTTGCCAGCCTCACCAAGATGTGCGGTCATATTATCATACGCTTTAGCTTTACGTATAAGCTCGTCATATAATGATTTAGGAATAGCAATAGTTGGTTCTTCCATGTAATCTCCTTTCCGATCGGCGGGTTTAGCAAGGGGTTGACATTAATTAATCTTTAAGGTACAATGTAGTCAAGTTACTTTTTCTTGGTTGGAGGAGTAACTTTTTTGATTTTGAAATAGTCAAGTTCGTAACCTTCTGGAATTTCAATAACTATTCGCATCCTTCCTCCTTTCTACCGCCGATTTTTTAATCTTACTATCCCCTTGCTATATTTCTATTATATCAAACATATGTTAGATTATCAAGGTTTTTCTAAGACTTTTTAGGATTTTTTTGGAGTTTTTTACAGTGGTTGTGGTTGGAGAAGCTAAATATGCGTGCTATAATATCAGTATGGAAGAGAAAACAAAAAGACACATTATTGGAGCTATAAAACAGGACTTATCTGACCGTTTTAGAGTGATCGACAATACGGTAGAGGATAAGCGTTTAATCGCCGGTTCTTTTCCAGACGTTCTACTGATGCGTCAAGAGCCCCCTAAGAATGACGATGTGCTTTTTGTTATGAGAATTGAAGACGAAGACTTGGTCAATAGCGTTCCAGCCTGGAAAGAGTTAGAACGTTCTGAAGTTTCTTTTTATTTGGTGGTACCAGAAAAGAAGTTAGACGAAGCAAAACAGTTAGCGAATGCCGTAGATGTTTTTGCTAAGTTTGCCTACTATACATTAGACTACCAAGGCAAAGCAAAGGTGAAGTATGAGTGATTTTTGGCAAATTGTTCTTGGTGCTTTTCTTGCTATTGTTGGTGGTGCAGCAAACAATGAACTATCGGAGTGGCGCAGCCGTTGTCGAGAACGCAAAGCTGTAAGCATATCAATATCAGACGAGCTCACAGAAATTATTCAACTCTTAGAAAAGATTAAAACAGTATGGGAAGCGACCCATACGCTAATCCCCTCTTATATAAAAGACTTAAAGACGTGCACTGGTGCTTATGATGGGCTTCGACAACGACTGTTTCTAGTAAAAAATGAAGAGTTGAGAAAAGATATAACTACATTTTATAGAGACCTCAAGAGTGCCGTTAATTCAGACATGCGTAAAGCTGGCAGCCTATCTAGGAGTGAAGATGCACAAAAAGAACAATCGGAAATTGCGACCAAGTTTATTAATTTTATTTCGCAAGCAGACAAAATTAAAAGTAAACTGAAGTAGCCCTCTATACCCAAGAGGACTACATTTCGCTTAAAGTGACACTATAATCTCTTCATATTTCTTACACATCCTACAACTTCCCCTCTTTCTTTAGCTTTTCCATCTTCCCGTGAATATAAGAGTTT
>CANOGH010000030.1 GCA_947565505.1 uncultured Candidatus Saccharibacteria bacterium
AGCATAGCACTATTCTTTTTTATTGTCTCTATCTGGAGTTGCGGAACAAGACCAAGTTTTTTTCATAAATCTCACTTTTTTCAAGCTAAATCCATATTTTCTACACCCAAAATCCTACGCAACTCTTGACAGAATAAGCTTCCTCGTGTATAATTATAAGATAAGGCTAAAAAAGGAGGAATAATAAGTGTCTTACGTATCTAATCAACAGTTAGGAACTCTCCAAGGTTATCACCTAAAAGAGGCTATCCACGAAATGAACATCATTGCGCCAATCAACCGCTCCGTACAGTACCATCAATACCGCAGAATATCAATAACGTTGCGGCACGCGCATCCTCTAGATGACAAGCGTCGCATCGCCGAATTGATCTATCAATCAGACTCGCACATCTTTCCATACTGGTTTAAGAATAATCGCGAAGACGCGATTAAGCATCTGATTACTCTAATATCAACTCCGGGTAGCTATTTCGATTTACGCAATATTTGGGTAATTACCGAAGCGTCGAATCTTTGCGGCTTCATGTTAGTTGTAGCTAATGACAGTCTTTTGGATTGCGATTACCAACAGTTCAATAATATTAGCGAAGAATACTGGCAAATTGTGCAAAATATCATTCTACCTGACACCAGAGAAGCCCAGTTACTACCCAACGCAACCATTTATTTAGCGTATTTCGCTATCGACGCGGAGTATCGAAGACAGGGAATTGGCACTTGGGCATGCCAATCCTTAATCTCCTTACTAACCGAGTATGGCTATCAGGTCTTCCGGTTATATTGCCGCAGCGACAACCCTGCCGTGGACTTATACAAACGCCTCGGCTTTGAGTGTACTGAAACTTTTGAAAGTTTTCAATGTGACGCCGCGCAACCGTTAGAATGTTACACCATGGAATACGACGCCTCCACGGTAGCAAGCTAACTAACACCACCCTATCAAGCACATTATATCAATACCATTAAATGGCCGAGCGCTCAAGCTGCGGCCATTTTTACCACTCGGATTTTTCTCCCAATACGTAATACGCATAATACTCATCAAAGGTAATACCTTCACGAACAATTTGCCTCGCTGGCTCCACGCCCACGTAGCGATAATGCCACGGCTCATACATAAAACCCGTAATCTCTTCTAATCCTTCTGGATAACGCAGAATAAAACCATAATCAGCCGCATATTCTTGTAGCCACCCAAACTCTTTAGTATACTGGAAATCCGTATCTACCGAATTGATATCAGTCGCAAGACCAGCCTGATGCTCCGAATATCCCGCCCGCGAAGAATAAGTATCCGCGAGCGCCGCCCCGTCTCGCAAACTATAACTAGCATACAGATTTTCCTGCACCGCATAACTACGATAACCAGAAATATTCCTTAGAATCAAGCCGTCCGCTCGCGCCGCCTCTGCCATCTTAATAAACGCCTCTGCCGCCTCCCGACGCAGCATATTGTGTCCACTCCCATAATTAGCCCCCAGATCCACCAAATCCTCTGGTTGATATTCTCCTAGATCATTATATTTATTAATCAAACTTAAAACCCCGTAAGACAGATCGGCTGGTTTTACGTCCACATATTTGGTTTTATCAAGATTAGCGTTCACATCCCGAACCACAACCGTAGGCGTAAAATCTGGATGTAGGTCATAATAACTTTGATAACGCACTAAATTTCGCTCTAAAAAATACTTTTCCGCTTTGAGCGCTGCCGTTCGCGGATCTTGTGCTATTTGAGAATTCTGATCTGCCAAGTTTGTTGACGCTTCACCATTAGTAATACTACTAGCCGCTTCATTTTCTTGACCCCTTACACTCAAAAATACCACCCAAGCAGCCAAAGCTAATACTAATATACATACAATCCCTAAACCAATTCTTTTTGATATCTTCATTATCTATATCATAGCATAAATATAGAAACATCATCTATATCTAGATTATAATATTACCCCTCATAAAGTAATTATTATTCGTTTTTAGGACACGACAGACTGGTAACGAAGATTCGACCAACTAGCTCTGATATTTTTAAAACTAAGGCTCACCACATGATTAAACTTTTCAAGTAGACAAAGCGCGCTCGAACTTTGTTAAGAACTCACGAAACCACGCAAAAGCATCTCACTTATATAATAAATACAGCTATTCTGATTACATTATCGCACCCAAAATATATACCCCCATATGCGGAAAAATCCTATCCGAGAATCTAAAAGCACATACGCTACCTAAATCGAGTGATTCATCTTTTTCACCAAACTGCCACTAATGTATGAACTGGTCCAGAATTCAAGCTCCTTCTCTATTGGAAACTTTCACTACAAAACCAAGCATAGTTGTGGTACAATAAATGAGTCAACATAACACATCTGAACACAGCAAATTGCTTCTATTCGCATGGAAAAGCGGCATCGTTAGGAATAGCCATCGTGCGAATAAAGCTTCGCTGTTGTGTTATGTTGACACCTTACGGTGTCGCTTTTTATTGGCAATCAAACATCGTAAAGCCAATACTAACAAAATATAACCAGGAGAAACAAAAATATGATTGCAATTAGGCATATTAGTATAGTCAACTTTATGGGAGGATTATCTCTCTCTATTATAACAATAATCTTAGGAATCTTGATTCTGCCTAGCAAAAATAGCGAAGCCAATGCAGAATCGTCCGAAAACTCTACTACCATGATTAATATTACCGCCGAACCAACCGTTTCCATCGCTTTAGAAAATCAAATTAATATGGAATTCGCTCCGAATAAAACCAGCGAATTTCAAAGCAGTAGCGCAAAACTTAAAGTTTCAACTAATAACACCGATGGCTATAAAATTCTTCTATCTACCGCCGATGAAACTACAGACATTACTAACAGCGCCAGCAATGGTACTATTAAAAGCATTACTGGTTCCAACATTACTCCTGAAAATTTCAATGACAATTCCTGGGGTTACAGTTTAACCCAAGTAAACCAACCAAAACTGTATAGCGCCGTACCCAATACTACTACACAAGTTAGCTATATCCCCAAAGTTAACCCCGCTACAAATCAAGCTGATGAATATGATTTAAGTTTTGGAGTCAAACTAAACAATCAGCTCCCAGCCGGCATATATCAAAAACAGATAGTAGTATCCGTAATAGCTAATCCCGTCGAACTCGATAATCTACAGCACACTACCTATATGCACGAAATGAATACAAATATTTGTGCTAATACTCGCGGTTTAGACGGAAGCACCACCATCACCCCAGGCAATGAACCCAGCAAACAGCTGATTGACATAAGAGATGGTAAGAAGTATTGGGTAAGTAAGCTAGCTGATCAGAATTGCTGGATGACTCAGAACCTAGCGCTAGATATCAAAACTAATGGCTGGAGTACCGACACTTCAGACATACTTAATGACGCAGTATCATGGGCAAACAATAACAGTCGCGGCATAGCCACAGACGCCGTTGTCTACTTCCCAAAAGCAACTACTACTGATTTCACTATTGAAAAGAAACGCACTAGTACTGACACCGACAGTTTTAAATTGGGTGACTACATTCTAATTAATCAATCCAATTCCACTAGTTGTAATGTCGGCTATGGTGGTAACATTACTAACTGTAATTTTGCACAGAAGATTGACCATACTTGGCAAGATACATTAGACGCATCGAGTAACGGCTATATTGCTGCCGACACCGCAAGCAAGCGCTACGATTCTCATTATCTTATTGGTAATTATTATCAATACAATACCGCCACGGCCGGCAGTGCTGGAACCCTGACAAATACCACTGCATCCAGCAGTATTTGTCCTAAAAATTGGCAGCTACCATCAGGAGACACTGGTCAGAAAGGCTCGATTGCCTACCTCATTGATGCCTATCATACCTCTGAAAACCAATTATCACAAAACCGTTATACCTCACTAAAGCTGGGAACTTTATGATGGCAAGCAATGGCGGCGGCAGTACCTCTTCAATTGTTGCGTACAATATGAATTTTAATCAGGAAGGCGGTTATTGGTCAAACGCGATGTCAAAAGAGAATTATAAAGCAAAAGTCTACCTCACTCCAAGCAATAGCCTCAGCGAAATTAACCGTGCTTACGCATATTCAATTCGTTGCTTAGTAAAGTAGCAATTCTTCATTCCTAATCGTGGCTCCTAGATTTATTTAGGAGCCACCTTATTCTGTAGTGCCTAAACCAACTCCCCCAAAGTAATCCGTTATTATTCCACTAGTTGCGAACCGGGACACGCCTTGGTCACCCCATTTTCGAGCATAAACCAAAGTTTATGTCCTAACAGCTTACTGTCAGAAATGAATCCCGACTAGGGAATCAATTACAATAAAAATCTAATTGACAAGATCAAAAATTTACTGTAGTATTGTATTAGTTAACTAATACAATAGGTAAATAAGATAATGCATTTCAAATTCAATAATGAAAAACCGATCTACCTACAGATGATTGAACAGCTAGAACTCGACATCGTATCTGGTCGGCTACCACCTGGGAGTCAACTACCCACCATCCGCGAGCTTGCCAGCCAAGCCAAAATCAATATCAATACCGTAGCACGAGCACTCGCCGAGCTTGAAGAACTTAACCTTATTACTACCAAGCGCACTAATGGCAAATTTGTGACCAACAATCAAAAACGCATTATCAAATGTCGTGAAAAGTTAGCCGAAACTACTACCCATGAATATCTCAAAACTATGCAAAGTTTAGGCTTTAATACTAAAGAACTACTAAAATATCTCAAAGAAAGGAGTTAAATGTCTCTTCTACAATACCATCACGTTAGTAAGCGTTTTGGCAACACTACCGTCCTTGACAATATTAACCTCGAAATTCCCACAGGAAAGATTATTGGCCTACTCGGGCCTAACGGCGCTGGTAAAAGCACACTCATCAAGCTAGCCAACACCTTGTTAACCCCTACTACTGGAAACATCACTTTTCAAAACCAGCCATTAGGCGTAGCTAGTAAAACCGAAATTGCTTATCTACCAGAGCGCACCTATCTCGACAAAACCCGCACCATTCGACAAACTCTCGATTTTTTTCAAAACTTCTACCATAATTTTGATCGCGCCAAGGCTGAACGCTTACTAGATGACCTAGATCTACAACTTGACACGCAAATTCTACACATGAGTAAAGGTATGCAAGAAAAGTTACAACTCATTTTAGTGCTCAGTCGCCACGTCAAACTTTATATTTTAGACGAGCCGCTTGGAGGCATTGATCCGGCCGCACGCGATTACATTCTTGATACCATTCTCACTAATTTTGACGAAGGTGCTAGCGTTCTAATTTCTACTCACCTCATTGCCGACATTGAAAAGCTTCTTGACGAGGTCATTTTCCTCCAAAATGGCAAAATCATTTTACAAGACGACGCCGACCACTTGCGCGCTCAAACTCAAACTTCAATTGATGAAATATTCAGAAAGGAATTCAAAAATGCTCGTTAAACTTCTAGCTTACAATCTCCAGCGCTTAATCAAACCAATTCTAATTTGCGCTGGCCTCACCGTACTTACCGCTCTAATATTCTATTTCACTCAATACGACACTGAATTTATCACACATGACACCCGGACTGAAGAAATTATCCATGCGTCACCCTTCATCGTCTTCGTACATGGGCTATTTTACAATCTGTATGCTATCTGTGGTGTCGTCTTGACCGTTATTACCCTCATTCGTATCTGGAGCCTTTTCCAAAAAAATCTCTACAGTGATGAAGCCTATCTAACCTACACCCTACCAATCAAACGCCATATCATTTGGGCATCTCACTGTCTCACTGCACTCATCGCTATCATTATCTGTATGACCACTATCCTGCTCTCCAACCTCTGCTTTAATCAAGACTTCATCTCCGCTCCATTCCAATTCGGCGCCGACCACGAGCCATTACTAAACACTATCAGTTACTTCTGTCTAATTCTACAATTAAGCTTTATTGCCATGTGTGGTTTTCTCGGCATCATCCTTGGACATCGTCACACTAAGCAAACCGAACTCTTCAGTCGCCTTTGGGGCTTCATCGTCTTTACTCTCGGCGAAGCGCTGCTCCTTCTCACGATCTTCCTCTTTACTAAACTTAATCCCGCTATGCAAGAAATTTTTCAACAAGCACGGCCTTCGATCGAGTGCCTGCAAAGCCTTATCACTCTCGTTGCCATCGTTTACGCTATTTATCTCCTTATACTTTATCCCGTTTGCCAAAAACTTCTAGATTCCGCTGATCTGAATTAAACAATACTCACTCAGCCAGTTCTATGCTATACTTATATAAAATTACTAGTAGTTAATGAGTATTCGTCATTAACCCGCTACATAATATTAAATTTTAAATCATTAGAAAGTGCCCATGAGTCTTAAATTAGAAAATGTATCTAAATCCTTCGCCAACAAACTGGCCGTCGACCGAGTATCATTCACTTTAGAAAAACCTGGCGTTTTCGGTCTTCTCGGCACCAACGGTGCCGGCAAAACCACCACCATCCGCATGCTACTCGGCATCATCAATAAAGATAGCGGCGAAATCACTTGGGATAATCATCCAGTTGATCGTAAAACCGTGAATTTTGGTTACCTGCCAGAAGAACGCGGAGTTTATCCCAAAACCAAAATTTTCGACCAACTCATGTATTTTGCCGAACTCAAGGGCATGGATAAAGTTGCCGCCACCAAATCAATTCAAGAATGGGCCAAGAAACTCAAAGTTGAGGAATATCTTGACATGTTGGCCGAAAAACTCTCCAAAGGGAATCAGCAAAAGATCCAGTTTATGACCGCCGTCATTCATGATCCAGATTTAGTCGTGCTAGATGAACCTTTTTCCGGTCTCGATCCGGTCAATACGGAACTCATCCGTGATCTCATTGTTGAGCTTGTTAATCGCGGCAAATATATTATTATGTCCGCACATCAAATGGCTACCATTGAAGAATTTTGTGAAAACATCCTCATTTTAAACCGCGGAAAAACTGTCCTCCAAGGCAACCTAGACAACATCAAGGCTAGTTATCCTGCCAATCGTCTCAAGATCAATGTTCATGTAGATATTAAAGAATATCTACAAAAGTATCACCTAATTATCGAAAATCAGGCCGGGCACAATTACATTCTTAAACTTCAAGATGAAGCTATTGCTCAAAAATTACTCAGCGATCTTATTAAGCATCAAATTAACCTAGACAAATTTGAAATTATGAAACCAACCCTTAACGACATCTTTATTGAAAAAGTAGGAGCTCAAAATGCGTGATATTTTAACCGTTGCTAAATTTACCGCTAAAGATCTGATCGGACGCAAATCCTTCCGTATCTCCACCATCATTATTCTAGCTTTAATCTTCGTTGGATCGAATATTCCCAATATTATTAAATTCTTTAGCCAAGATGACTCAAGTCAAACGACGGCCATCGTCGACCGCGACAATCTCTATGAGGGCACCCTTACAGAATTACCCACAGAGGAGCATATCGAAGTTAGTCAAGCTAGTGACGAAGAACTGAAACAAAAAATCCAAGACGGCGACCTTAAAAATGCCATTATTATCCACAAAACTGGCAACACCGTAGAATTTCGCTACCTCGTGAAAAATCTCGTCACCGCCGGAATCGAAACTACTAATCTTAAAACACAATTAGAAGCACTCTATAAAGATGTGCAGCTGCAAAAGCTTCACCTTAGTGCCACCGAGCTCGCGGCAATTTCTCCTCACTTTGCTGTCAGCATGGAACAAACTGACGAGGCTCAAATTGGAGGCAACATCTATGCCATGATGATCCTCTCCTGTGTACTCTTTTTCGCTATCTACTTCTGCGCTTTTCAAGTTTCCAGTTCAATCACTACCGAAAAAACCTCTAAAATTGTCGAAACCCTTGTGACTTCCACCAGCCCAAAAAGTATTATTTATGGTAAAACTTTGGGTATTGGTGTCGTAGGACTGCTACAAATTCTACTCTTCGTTGTTACAGCGATTATCTGCGCTTACTGCTTTATGGATCATCAGATGCTCGAGCAACTCTTTGACTTATCCAATTTTACGCCTTATCTCGCAATTGTCACCCTGATCTATTTCTTACCCGGATATTTCGTCTACGCCTTCCTGTATGCTCTTACCGGCTCCACCGTTAGTAAACCGGAGGATATTCAGTCCGCCAATACACCAGTCGTTCTCTTGACAATGATCGGCTTCTATTTAGCTTACTTTACCTTAACCGATCCTACTGGCGGACTCAATTTCTTCGCCGCCCTTTTCCCATTCTCTAGTCCATTTTGCATGCCTCTACGTGTTATGATGGGGCTCAGCTCTATTGGGGAAGTCCTCCTATCAATTGGTTTACTCATTTTTACCTGTATCATTGTCGCCCACATTGCCACCCGCATCTATTCTAACGCCATTCTTAACTATGGTAGTAAAATGGGCTGGAAAAACATCATTAAACTCTACAAGGAGAAGTAATCATGGCACAGGCATTAGTAGTTCATGGTATTTACAGACATTATAAAGGCGACTACTATATTGTTGAAGGAGAGGGTATTCATAGCGAAACCGACGAGGAATTAGTCATCTATCGTGGACTCTACCACGGCAACAAGCATGGCGGACAATTTAATCTCTGTGTTCGCCCTAAAACGATGTTCTTTGAAGAACTAGACGCCGCTACGGCGCAAGAATATGGACAAAAACACCGCTTTGAGTTACAAGAAATTAAAAGTGTCGCCGGGCACTAGCCATGACTCCAAAAGAATTACGCGAGCAATTGCTTGAACTAAAAGATTCAAAATACCGTGAATTTCACCTCAAAACTTGCCCTCAGGCCAATCATGTTATCGGCGTCAGATTACCAGAACAACGTAAGTTAGCTAAAGCAATCATTAAAACTGGCAATTATTTCGACTTCCTAGAGAGTGTGCAACCTCATTACTATGAAGAGATCATGATTACCGGTCTAGTCATCGCCACCGCACCCATGGAAGCCCATGAACGTTTAGACTACATTGCCTGGTTTCTACCACTGATTGATAATTGGGCTATTTGCGACAGTTTCTGCAATAGCTTTAAAATCCAAGATGATGCCGATCAGACGCATCTTTGGGTTTTTCTCATAGGGCTCACTGATAGTACCGATGAATACACTTTGCGCTTCGTTTTCGTGATGATCTTATGTCATTTTATCCACCAAGATTACTTAAATCGCATTTTTCAACTACTTGATCAGATAAAGTCTGAAAAATATTACGTTGAAATGGCCAAAGCCTGGCTAATCACTGAAATTTTTACCAAGTTTCCAGCTGCTGTTTTTGATTATTTATTGCATGACCAGCTATCAACCTTCGCCCACAATAAAGCTATTCAAAAAGCCTGCGAATCTCGTCGCATCAGCGACAAAGACAAACAAAAGCTACGCAGTCTCAAGCTCTAAAACTAATTATTCTTTTTACTTATCCAACTAGATTTCCACAAGTGACTACTTATTTTTTACAACACTTTTAGTCACTTTTTGTATTTTTTACAACATTTATCTCTATAAATAGCGATACGATCAACAAAAAACACCATTAGATTTATTATTTTTACAACACTTTTTTCACTAATTTATATTTTTTACAACATCTTAGTTATTAATCATGACTTTCGGTATTCAAAACCTCAAATTCTTGGCTAGGCAACTCCGTCCAGTAATTCTGCTCGCGTGCCACCTTTAAGGCCTCCTTTAAAACCTCACGATTAGTTGGATAAGCAGCGTCCATTTCTTGATGCGCTATCTCAATCGGAGCTAAAGTCCGCCCGTAAATCCAATGATTACCCCGATCCGGGT
Organism: uncultured Candidatus Saccharibacteria bacterium; assembly: GCA_947565505.1. GTDB lineage: Bacteria > Patescibacteriota > Saccharimonadia > Saccharimonadales > Saccharimonadaceae > Nanosyncoccus. Next base: position 9,856 of record CANOGH010000030.1, read on the forward strand.
CAGCAATAGGCACACCAATTCTATTCACCCTCGCCACAAAACGCGCTAAACGCTCGGTCGTCATCAAGAGAGGGTTAATCTCTTCAATGTATCCTAAGTAATCACACTTATCAATCCCGACATTAATCTCTTCTGCAAGCTCTCGACATAGAGCCCCTTCCAGGCTCACGTCTTCAGGATCAAGGCGACCACCAGTCACTCTTGCTTCGCCATTTTTATACCGCAACAACACCCGCTCATCCTTAGTTACCAAAAACGCATGCACTCTATCATAATCTGCAAACTCCATTTTTTTACCTACATGCCATAAATATTTCTTCTTGGCATCCTTTGCCGTCATCATCGCGATCCTGAGCAAGTTGAATAAATCTCCACCCTCGTCTAAAGCCTGGCTTTTTGCCGCCAGACTCTCTAACTCCACCAGTTTCACCTGGCTGATTTCCCGCACATCATACAATATGTCGAATTCTCCTCTTGCCATCACTAAATTACCCGTCAAATCGACCACTTTACCTTCCTTAGTTTGCGTAAAAGAGTGCCAATATTTTTGTACAATATTCTTCTGGCAAATCGTCGTCACCGCTAGCCATTCTGGATGCTGACACAGCATCAATTCCGCGCATTCATGGCAACCACTTTGAGTGCGTTTTTGTCGTACCAATTCCTCAATCTTGTCATCTTCAAAGGCCTCGTCCGCCAAAGTAAATACAAAATCACCATAATTAACTGTACTAACCTGCCAACTTTCACCAAGGCAAGCCACCCATTGAAGAATCTCACGTTTGATTAAAAGCTCAGCTAGCTCCTCATAAGGTTTGCGCCGCGTAATCGTCAGAATCAACGAAACCACCATGTCTAGTTCAAACCGCCTTTTATCAAGCTCCAAATTCTCTAACTCCGCATACAGCTCCTGCGGCAATCGCGCCAAGAACCAAACTTTCACCCGCACAAAAACCTCCACCGCTGACTTTCCCGGGAACGGCTCATAAAAATCAATCCCTATTTGCTTGCCCAAACTATTTAGCAAAAGCCCCAATTTACGCTCGGTCGCTTTCAGCCAAATTCGCTCAGTTTGACCAACCTCGTCACTCAGTTTCATCTACCAGTACACTCTCATTTGTATCCAGAACCTTCAACTCCGCATTGACCTTCTGGCAAGCCGACCCGAGCCAGCCGTTATAAAGATTTTTACCAAAGCTTGACAATACTGCATCATGTACCGGTATTACCATTTCCGGCTGCATAACTTCAATGTAACTCATCGCCTCACAAGTTTTTAGAAATGGAGCCGCCGTCGGTACACACAAAACTCGTGGCATTTTCACACCACTAGGAACAATCAATGAATCACCCGGATTCACGAACCATCCATCTACCACTACTCCCAGGTCCTGACAGGGAACTACACCCGGCAAAATATTGGCGTGCTCGCCACCAAAAAAATTCAACTGAAAATCATCTAGACTCACCGCATCGCCTGGGCGCATCACTTCTGAACCCGGAATCTCGTCCGCCATATCCTCAGGCACAAACACCCGTGCATCCACACTTCTTGCTAGTATCTTTTTCAGACTTTCTGGCTGATAATGATCACCATGTTTATGAGTAATCACTACTGCCACCACTTCATCCAATTCAGGCAAACTTTCCGCGATTTCTACCGGATCAAAAACCAACTTTTTGCCCTGCTTATCCAAAACCAAACCGGAATGCTCTAATTTTATAATTTTCATTTATCCTCCTATACTTTTATTTCTTCTAGTTTTTCATTAATTACTTTTATATTAAACGACTCCAATTCCTCATTAATATACGATTGATCTGGCAAGGAATGAAACGCGTAAATTGACTTATCAAAATATTTCGCTACAAAAAGTTCTGCAAAACTATTTGCGCCAATGTAATCCTCAATTCCATTCTTCGTAAAATTACACATCAGCACCGCATCACTCTCCCGAATTTTGTCAACGTGCAAATGGCAAGAATCCGTCTCTACTTTCGCTCGCACCGGATTAAAATTTTCTTTCTCAATCAAACGATTTATTACCCCGTTAGGTAACAGCACTTCAAAACCCAGTTCTTCCAACCGCTTAGCAATTTGCAAAACCTGATTCGTAAAACTCAGACTACAACAAATACAAAGTTTTTTCATTTCATTCTCTCCACTTTACTCTATTTTATCACAACTTTAAACAAAATCTGTTACAATTAATTTATTATGGAAGAAATGCTAGACGTACTCAATCAATTTGGAGAATTCACCGACCAAACTGCCACCCGTAAAGCCTGTCACCAGGAAGGGCTCTGGCATCGCGGCGTCGTGGTGAATATTGTCAAACCCGACAAAAGTCAAATTCTTTTACAGAAACGCAGCCAAACCAAAAAACTCTGGCCGGGACTTTGGGACATGGCAATCGGTGGCCATGTAGCGGCCGGAGAATTCAGCTATCAGGCGGCACTACGTGAAGCCGAAGAGGAAATCGGACTAAAATTTTACCCTGAAAATTTACTTTTCATTGGCTCGACCATTTCGGAAAATCAGGTGCCTGGCATTATTAATCGTCACTTCAATGATTTCTTTGTGCTCTATGCAGAACTTGATGCCAGCAAATTAACCTTGCAACCTGAAGAAGTTGAGGCTATCTCCTGGATAGATCTTGAAGATTTTCAGTCTCGCGTCACCAACAATTTCGAAGGCCTAACTGACAAGGCGAGCTGTTGGGATTATCTGCTGAAGTTCCTTCGAAACGCAAATTCCCAACAACAATCTAGTAGATCGTAAAAACCAGAAAATTCGATTTACTAGACACTTACTCGGCCTTCTAATTATTTATCTTTTACGCTCAACGGGGAATGATCACCTTAATCTTTACGACTAACTGGCCTTGCGCTCCATTTGATAATGATTTTCCGTCTCACCCACACGTTCAAATCCAAGCCGTGCATACAACCCTCCCGCAGGGTTCTGTTTATAATGTTGGATCTCAATATCCCGATCACCGTGCGCCGCAATTTCATCCTCCAGAATCTTCGTGCCAATACCTTTACCACGACATTCCGGCATTAAACATATCGTTTCAATAAAATATTTGCCATTATCGCGCGGATAAGCGACCAAAATACCGACGTTCTTCTCACCCATCTTAATCACTCGAACATCATCATGCGTACGATCAATATAGTCGGCATAACGCTGACGCTGCTCACCCTCGTTCCAACCGTAACACGCTTTTACATATTTATAAAAAGCCATTTTTCTCATTTCGTAAACCAACTCATACAAATCATCAGTATACGGCACTAAACTAATTTCTTCCATTTTATTCCTTACGTTTATTTTACATACTTGATTATACCATAGTTGCGCAGATCCTTAGCAACCTCCTCTCGAGTAATCTCGGTTTTCCGATCATCAAACCGCAGTTTAATCAATATTAAGCAAAAATACAACCACGGCACAGCTTTCTCCAAACCTTCATCGGATAAATGAATATTCATGTTGCCTAAATTCGTTAACGCTTCCGCACGCGCAACCACTGTTTGCTGATACACCAATTCGCAATTCAGATTCAGCATTTTAGATTCATCAAATAACGCCCCTTTTAACTTTAGCGGCAAATTTTGCACTTGAATTGCACTACTCATTGACATCGCCTTTCTTTCCAAAATTTTATAACTGTCCACCAGTAGCTCGAAATTCTCACCATCAACCATACGTACCTGAAATTTTGGCCTTAATTCAACTTCAGCGCGCGAAAAGACAATCGATCCAAGTTCACGTAAATTCGCGTCACAAATCAGCACTGTTTTTCGCCCTAACTGCAAATCCGGCCAAACTTTTACAATATATAAAATCTCATTTTCCTCAGTACTAACAAAAAAGTTAAAGTCTCGGTTATAGTACTTATCTGTATAGAAATGTTTCCCGTCAGTCGTAAAATTTGTTCGTATTTTTAAATTCTTTGGCAAACGCTGTAACAACTTTTGATAACGCGTTGAATCCACTTTTACCAGGTGCAAATTTTCCAAATCCTGACTAATCCGCCGCTTAGTTTTATATTGCTTAATCCACAGCACCACAAGCTGCAATAAAAACGCCGCCGCACTTAATCCCACGGCATAATAAATCCACCGCAAATACACCGCTTCCGTTTGTGAGAATTTTTTAGTAATAATTATGAGCAATAAAAATCCAAGTACTACCAAAAAGAGAAAAAATAAAATGGTCTGCCATAATATCCGACCAAAAAGTTGCCATTTATGATACCGATATTTAGCTAACTTTATCTCTGACTTCATCTTTAACTCCTAATCAATTCGCCACAACTGAAATTTGCCTGTTAATTTATCAATCTCAGTTGTGTCGCCATACAAAATTGCTCCCAGATAAACCATCTGCTCATGACCACACTCTGCCAACGCCGCAACAAGCTCATCATCCGTACGCGTGTCTAGCATCTCCTGAGGATAATCCGCCACCAAAATCTGCGAACTTTGTTTCGCCTGTTCAATTACAGATTTTAGTTTACTGGGCTTTACTTTTGTGATAATCACCGGAAACCGGCTGATACCCAAATGTTCACCACCAGACTTGTCGATCAATTTTGGTCGCCCCAAAATTTCTAATCCCGCATGCTGCCCCACTGCAAGCGCCAAATGGCCGATCACATTCAGCGCAACCACCGGGTCTACATTACTCACCACTACGCCAACAATTTTTCGCTCTTCATACTTCATAACATTCATCTTTCTTTACCTCCATTATAACAAAAACCTCCACATTTCCAGAAATCTATGCTACAATAAAGCTAGGTTAAAACACGGTTGATTGAGTCAAATCTAAACTTAGATGGAGGTAATTATTTTATGGCAACCGAGAAAAAATCAGGAAAAACTTTAGCTAAAATGCCTAAAGCTAAATCTCAAAAACGCAGTGCCGAGCGTAGCCTAGCTGCCACGATTGGAGCCATCGTCGCTTTGGTACTGTTTATTGTTACTTTAATTGTAATCAGCATAATGAATCGGCATGAGATGGCCTGTACATCCTCCCGAGGGAACATTACCATCAGCTACGACCAGAAAAAAGTCATTGGTTACGTTTCAACAAATGTCGAATACGACTACGACAAACAGCGAGAATATGCTGAGCGCATCGGTATTGACCAGTATCTAGATGAATATGAGGATTGGTTCAAAAGCAATACTGATGACGGAGTCTGCGTGCGCAAATAGCATCCTCCAAGAAAGTTAAAAAGATATTTTAATTTTTATAAAATAAGTTATAATAGATATAAATTAAAAAATAGGAGAAGAGTTTTATGGCAACAAAAGAGCCAGCAAAATCAAAGAAAACTACCACCAAAAACGAAGGTGGAAAAGGTGGCATTATTGCTGCAATTATCGTTGGTGTTATCGTCATCATCGCTGCAATCGTTGCAGTCATCATGATGAACAATAAAAAAGACGACGACAAGGGCAACAGTAACAACGATAACACCAGCCAGGCCGAAGATGAAGAAAAGACTATCACCAACGGTAAGGGCGACAAGATCACGGTGAAAAAATATACCCCAAATGGCGCTAAATACAGCATCCTCGTACCAACCAACTTTAAGGATATGAGCGATGACGAGATCGCAGAGAAGTACACCAACGGTCAAGCCCCAACCTCAGTTCTAACTAACGAAGCCGGCGATGTTAATATTGCTATCACCGCTTCAGATGCCGCCGAACTCAAAAACGATCAAATCAAAGAGTACCTTGACGCCATGAAGTCCGTTTTCGAGACTGCCAGCGATGATGTAAAGACTGACTACTACGAAAAAGACGGTCACAATATCGGAAACATTAAAGTTGTCACTGAAGACACTGACGGTAAAGAATTCTACAACAATATGATTTTCTTCTCCGTAGACGATAAGCTTGTTGCTTTTGCCTTCAACTGCAACAATGCTGAGCGCGACGAGTGGGAAAAAGTTGGTGACGAAATCGTCAAATCTCTTGAATTCAAGAAATAATTCAAGCCAACAACCTCTAAATGTGGCCAGTTCAACTGGTCACATTTTTTGCTAGATATGATATGAGTGAAATTTTTTCATCAACTACTTCAAACAGAGCCCAAGATACTAATCCTGAAACGGAATAGAATCTATGTTTTAAATTACGTAATATCAGCACGCACATGAAAGTTATTGAGCACAGCCTATATTTTAAGTTAACTCTTTATTTTTCACTTTGTCTATGATAGAATAAAGACAGAAGATTAGTGAGGGCGAATGGCGGAATTGGTAGACGCGCTAGACTCAAAATCTTGTTCGAGCAATCGAGTGAGGGTTCAAGTCCCTCTTCGCCCACCAGATTGATTGATAACTCAAACTTTTTATTCGAGAGTAATAAATATTAACTAGAAGTACCGTCTAGTTTTTTTG
>CANOGH010000031.1 GCA_947565505.1 uncultured Candidatus Saccharibacteria bacterium
TAAAAGCAGACCAGGAGGAGTAGACGCTTTTAGTTGGAATTATGCGACAAGACCACGTAAATTACCAAATTTATTCCTAAACCTAATATTCTACTCCGCCATATTGCGGTACGGCAGCAATCCAGAGTTGACCGGGGGCGAGCTTGATAGTTTCTCCAGTGTCATTACGGAAGACAATTTGGGATTGAACACTGTTTTTGGCCCAAGTAGCCACTTCGACTGTACCGTTCTGGAAAATATAGGCCTTCCCAGAGCCGACAGTATTGATCTCTTCGTGATAGTTATCGCTGGCGGTGGACTCGCGTACAAACATCGCTACTACTACACTTGGCGCAACTTGAACACCATTACCACATTCCGCCAATGTAAGCGGTTGGTTAAGTGTGTTGGGGCACTCAACTACCAGGTGCGGTTCACCGGTTTCGTAGCTACGCAGGTAGACATTTCGCTCGGCATCATAATGATAGAGCGTATTATAGCTTGCTAGCCGTCCGAAGTCGATTTCAAAATCGCTAACAGCGGGTTTAGCGTTTTCCGACTCATCAGTACATTCTGTATCGGCACAATCATCGGTCACGGTAATTTCCGCTCGCGCGGCTTCAGCTTCAGCGGGGGTTAGTCGGTCAAAAGCTTTAATCTCGGATTCAGTATAATTGTTGGCTTGATTGAAGTCTTTTAGTAGGCTTGAAGAGGTAAAAAGATTGTTCCAGTAGCGATCGGGGGCGTTTTCTCGCCACATGTAGGTGAGGTTTTCATCAAGATTGCGATAGTCGCCGCTAGCCAATTTACCAAGAGCCTCCTCCGAACCGCCAGCATGAACGACAGTACAGTCAAATGGGGTGTCCCATTCTAGGTAGTAAGGTCTGAGGGAACGAATTGGTCCAATGGCACTAGTGTTAGCATTCTGAAAAACGGCGGCAAAACGCGTAATGCCCCGTTCAGCAATTGCTTCAAATACGACGCCAGCCTGAGTCAGACCCGCTTGGGGGCGGGCGCCGTCGTCGGCGTTAGGTATTTGTACACAGTAGGTGGGGCTGTGGTTAAGCTTGGCGTCAGCAATTTCTTCACCAGTTAGTGTGCTGTAAATCGGTTCCGTTTTATCAGTGGAATTGCTTTGGTCGTCTTCGGTCTTGTGTTCTTTTTGGCAAATAAACCAGAAAATTGCCCCAATAGCTAAAGCCAACAAAATAATAATGATTGCAGCAATGATAATCTTTTTCTTGGAGGACATTTTCTGTTTCTTCTGAGTTTTGGAGGAGGAGGCGGTTTTATCGCTGGTGGTAGTATGCTTGGTGGATGTTTTGCGCTCTGCGACCGGTTTCTTAGTAGTTCCGCTTGTCGCGCTGGCGGTTGTTTTGGTAGATTTAGCCACCGTTTTCGTGGTTTTAGCGGCAGTTTTTGCCATAAATGTTTTATCCTCCTTAACTCAGTTTTGCAGTTAGTAAGTATGATATTTTTCTTATTTTATCATAAGGAGAATAAAATGAGAAGAAAAATACCCCATTCAAATTATGAAAGGGGCGGGGTGATTTTTGTATAAAAGTGACGATTTAGCTAAGAATGAACTTTTCTTGAAAAATCGTTTTTGCGTGACGCTTGGGGTTTAAAATTTGCCTACGAAGCAAGAGCTGGTGCAGGTGTAAAATTTCGCAATTTTTACTTTGCACCCGCAATATTCTCGGCGGTACGCATATAATGTGGTTGGTAGAGTCGCTGTTCAGTATCTAACCGTGCTTTAATTTCGGCATTTTGAACGCAAACAAAACAGGATTCAAGCCGTGGTGCGGTATTAATATATAGTTGTAATAATTCACGATTGGCTTTACTAATTACGGCAATATTGTCGCAGTTAGGAATAATACAGTTTATAAAACCCTTGTCGAGTTCTAGCCCAGCTATCATGCTGACGTAGGCTCCTGCGGTGAGCAGAGTTGTATTTGTCAAGCCATGGTTGGTGGTTGTAAGCTCCTGAATAATGCCTTCCAGGTAATAAGCCGTATCGGTCCCATCTTGATCGTCCCTGATTGGCTCACTGGAAGTCAATTTGAGTTGTATCGGAATGCTTTCAAACTTCATCCGTTGGTTGTCTTGGTAAAATTCATGATAAATGAGTAGCTGTATTTCTGGCCAGGTGCTGCCATGTACTCCAAGGGAGCAATGTTGAATTTGCCGATGTAAATCGCCAATTGGTCCTGTTTTGGATATGCATTCAGCGATACGGTAAACGACATAACTATGAGTAACATCGCCTTCGCAGATGATCTGTGGATATTGCGAGGCATAGGGTTCGGAATTTCCTAAGATATAATCAGAAAAATTAGGTTTTGTAGTCATTTGATAAATTCCCTCCTTTTTAATCGGAACAATGGTGAAGTTAATCTAATTGTTACGGAAAGATTGTTTCAGCCCCGTTGGCAAAAAAATAATTCTAGCGTTTGGTCGCGCTGGTAATTCTGAAACGACTGTAATTAACCTTCACTTGAACAGTGATAATGGTTGCATAGTTGCCGAATCAGGTTCTTAATGTGCAAAAAAATCACCCCCATCTTCTTATTATATCACGAACTATATTCTATGTCAATAGAAAAGTGAGCCATATTTGACAGAATTAAATAATTATGAAAAATATCACAAAAATGATGTCCAATATTTATTAATACAGATAAGAAATCACGGAAATGTCTGTAAAAATTACAGCGATTTTTAGTTGATTTTTCTAGAAATTGTTATCTTGTCCTTCAATTGCGCTGGCTGCATGATGCAATCTAGCTAAAACTACATTTTTTCCGAGTACTGCCATCGTTAAATTGAGCGCCGGACTGAAGGGCGCAAAGCTGAGCGCGATACGAATGAGCGAGAATAGTTCGGCAGGTTTTTTACCGGTTTCGGTGAGCAGGTCGTTAAGGGCGACCTGTAGATTTTGTTCGTCCCATGGAGTTTGCTCGAGTTTCTGAGCGCTAGTTTGCAATAATTCGCTTAATTCTTCTTCGGACAGTTTTTTGAGAAATTTATTATCAAAGATCATGGTCAAATCAATCTCGGGATCTTCAAAAAAGTACACGGTCATAGTTTTGAGGTCGCTGAGGGTTTTGAGCCGATCGTAAATAATTTTTAGGACTTGTTTTTTATATTCATCGTCATAAGGCGTGCTACTTGCTGGCCAAAAGCCTTTTGTTCTCGGGTAAAAGTTTTCAATTCCCTCTTCTTCAACTAATTTACGGATCCATTGCCCGTTCAACCATAAAAGTTTATTTTCGTCGTAGCGTGCACCAGAATCTTGAATTCTGTCAATGCTGAATTTTTGGATTAGATCAGTTTTACTATAAATCTCGTCTTCAGTGCCGTCATTCCAGCCAAGACAGGCGAGGTAGTTTAGCATAGCTTCGGGCAAGATGCCATCCTCGCGATATTCCACTACTGATTTGGCGCCATCGCGTTTACCGAGTTTCTTGCCGCCAGTGGGACCTAGAATATGTGGCAAACTGACAAATTTAGGCATCGTTAATCCGAGGGCTTCATAGATTGCTAGATAATTACCAACACTGGGCAAATATTCTACTCCGCGGCAAATGTGAGTTACACTCATTTCTGCGTCATCAACGATGTGGGCAAAATTATAAGTTGGTAGACCGTCAGCTTTGATTAGAATAATGTCATCTTGCACTTCGGGACCTGCACGCAAATCGCCCATGACTTCATCATGCCAGGTGCGCTCTTTAGGATCGGACTTGAAGCGTAGCGGAATACCTTCGTGCCATTCCGGTGTTTTTGCTGGTCGATGTTCGCGATATAAAAATGGGCGTTTTTCCCGATTAGCCTGCTCTCGATACGCTTGAATAGTTTCGCTAGGAGTATCATCCGCATAGGCACGGCCGCTATCAATTAGCTTCTGCGCCCATTGATGGTAAATTTGTTTACGCTGACTTTGCTCGTACGGTCCATTATTACCGCCAACATCTGGCCCTTCATCCCACTGTAGGCCAAGCCATTTTAGAGTATCTTTAATGAGATTGGTGGCGCCGCCAACATAACGGGCTTGATCAGTGTCTTCAATCCGTAAAATAAACCGGCCTTGATTTTGCTGAGCAATTAAGTATGGGTAAATAGCACTGCGTACATTACCAATGTGAATATAGCCAGTTGGGCTGGGGGCAAATCGAGTGACTACTTGATGCTGCTGGTTAGCTTGCTTGTTCTTATCCATAATACTGATTATATCATACTTCTAGGGAAACTAGAATGATACAACGATGTTGCGCAGTTGTTTTTTGCTGAGTGCACCAACGGAAGCAGTTAGTTTGTATAGCACTCCACCATTCACCCAAGCGGCATTGGATCCAGAGACGTAGATCGTGATGCCCTGTTCGTGCATAGTGTCGTATTCGTCTCCCCATTCAGGTTCGACGAAATTCCTCACTAGTGCGGAGCTGTCCCATGAGGATTTCTCTTCAGAAATTGCGAAATTTGCCTGGTCTGGTCCGTCGAAATTCATAATGATTCTGCTATCTTGTGAAGATACGTCGCGTAGTGAGAATTCTCGAGGAATGTACGATGGATAGGTGGCCTGAATGCCAGTTTGCATGGCGGCTACTTTAACGGAAATGTCGGGAACATTAGTAGTGATGTAACTGACGATCGTTGCTACGCAGGCGGCTGCACAGGCGAAGGCTAGGACAAAACGTCTACCGCTGTGTTTGCGTTTTACCGTGGGGCGAGGTACTTGAGTAATTTGTGATTTAATCTCGGCCTTGGTGCGTTTCTTAGTACTGAGCGCCTGTTTCGTTTGAGCTTCTAGTTGCATGGCGGGATTCATGGCACTCTTAACCGCGCGACGTTTTACCTCTTCTGCTGGTAACTCAATATTGGATCTAGTCCTGACTTTGGGTACAGTATTTTTGATTACGCGGTGAGTTTGTGGTTGAGAAATTGTAATATTAGTATTGGGATTTTTCTTCTTAGGTGAGGTGCTCTTGCTGGTCGTGATGGTAAGCGTAGTGGCTTCATCTTTGGCCTCTTTAATTTCGGTTTGTAAATGCGTGAGCGCGTTTTGGTTATCAGATTGAAGCTTGTTGGCGGTAGTCTTGAGCTTGTCCATTTCGGCATAGACTTCTTCAGGATCGGTAGCATTATGAATGGAAGCGATGGCGGCAGCTGCAGCTTTGGCGATCGCTTCTAATGATTCTTTACTGACGGGATTGGCGTTTTCTGGAAGTACTTCCTTAATTGGGGCTGGCATAACTTTTTCTGTGGCTGTAGGGGTGACTACTGTGGGCGCCGGCTGAGGTTCAGCATTAAAGCTGCGGTTTAGTAATGGACTATTAAATTGAATATCAATTTCATCGGTTGCGGTAACTTGGCGATCAACTGGTGGCTTAGTTACTGCTTGATGAACTTGTTGAGGCTCTCGTGGTTGGAACATTTCGCTGGTCAGCCTAGCGGGTGGAGTCTCGATTGGTGCTTGGTAGATAGGCCTAGATGCGATGTTGGCCGTAACTGGGGGAGTATAATCGGGCCGGTTTGGAATACTTGCTATGCTTTCTGACGGGTAAGCAACAGCCTCGTAGTTTTCTTCTACTTCTTCGAAGACTCTTTGAGGCATTGATTGTGAAAAATCCGTCTGTTGCTGTTCTAGTTCTGCTTCTGCCTGGGATCTGGCGCTGCGGGATTCTTCAAATTTACGAGCATCAAACTCTTCAGGCGCTGGCTTGTTGGCACGGATGCGCATGTTGACAAGTCGAGATGACAAAGCGGAGGTATTTTCCTTCGGATTGCTTCCAATTCGGACTACCTTAGTATCGGAAGCCTCGTTGACTGAATTCGCTTGGTTGTGACGTTTCATAATTATTGGCCTTTTGACATATTTGCGATTCAGTGTTGTTGATGGCTGGGTGATACGGTGTGTAGCCGAGCTGGAGAGACTGTGGTACTCAGATTGTGACTTATCCATGACTTTTAGGAACTCCTCGCATTTTGTTCTTATACTTATCATTATAACCGCAACCACCATGGAAAAGCAAGAGTTTTTTACGGAAAATTCTGGAATTTATTGGAGATTTTACGTCTGTTGATGATTGCGGTTAAGCTGAGGAGTTGCTAGTTGTATTTTTTTGTGGTTATTTTATTATTTAGAGGGTGACATATCTTATTTTTGATTTGGGGTTTATACCAATGAGGTCAGATATGATATAATTAATAATATGGCAAGTCGTGAATTAGATATAGAAGAACGTCGACGTAGGCAAGCAATTAAAGTAATCTTGACGGAGATCTTGATGTTTTTGACGGTAGTCGTAATTGTAGTGGTGGCGACTTTGATTGCTATGGGGTTTTCAGTGGGCAAGGGGGGCAGTATTGAACAGACTGGTATTTTGCAGTTACATTCTCTTCCAACTGGTGCCACTGTTGAGCTGGATGGCAATGTTTTGTTTCCACGAACTAACCTTTCACGTTCTCTCTCTGAAGGTTTGCATCAGCTAAAGTTGTCACGTGATGGTTATGATACCTGGGAAAGAGGTGTGCGGGCTTATCCAGGAATTTTGTCACGATTATATTACCCGCGGCTGTTCTTGAAAGAGCGTCAGTCTGAAAAGATGCTGGATTTGGCTGAAGCGATGGAGTTTTATACGGTGGCACCTAGTGGGGCATATATACTATATAGTCGTGAGGACTCCACAAAGTGGAACTTAGTGGACTTACGGGGTGATGAGCCAAGGCTGGGTGAGTTAGATTTGACAGAAGTATTACCAGACGTTAAGGATGATAAATTCACCGGTTCTATTAGTGACCCCAAGTGGAGCGATGATGGGCGACGAGTCTTGGTTAAAGTTGGTTTAGTTGAGCGGGCAGAATGGATTTTGATCGATCTTAAAGATACGCGAGAAAGTTTGAACTTAACCAAGACTTTCGGCATGGATTTTAGTCGGGTAGAGATTGCTGATGGGTCGGCGGACCAGCTGTGGGCACTTGAAAATCAGCATTTGCGGAAAGTCAGTACCACAGCGCAGGCGGTTTCGCGGGTATTACTGGACAAGGTGACCGATTTTGCTTTTGAAAAAACCAATGTGATTTATTTGACTGCGCCGGTAGTGCAGAGTGTTCCTATTAGGGTTGACGATGGTAGAATTGAGTTTTTGAATACTAGCCGGGCTATTAGGCAGATTGGTCTTTACCGTGATGGAGAGAAGGGTGGATCAGTTTTGGACTATGTCATAGACGATCAGCCAGTTTTTTTGGCAATCACAGACTATTATGGTGCAAAATATTTTACCTATATCGTAAATAATCGGGTCACTATTCGTTATGGTGAGATGCCGATGTATTCCCCTGAGGGGATGAATCACGATAAATTGAGCACTTTACTAGATAGAGTAGATTTGGGGATAGCAGTTAAGAGCTTTTCGACAAGTCCTTCCGGAGAATTTTTAGTAGCCATGAATCAGCAGAATTTTACCACTATTGATATTGACATGGGTGAAATGTTTAAATATCAAGCGAGTACTGATGAAATTGGTTGGTTGAGTGACGGTATGATCTATGGGATTCAAGATGGTCGACTATTGGTTTGGGACTTTGACGGCTCAAATCGGCGAGATTTAACTAAAGTGACGAATTATCCAGTGGCAATCACTGGTAATGGTCGTTATCTGTATTACGTTTTGGCTAATAAAAATGGGGGGTTAGAGTTAAGGCGCGAGCGGATACTGAACTAGGTGCTTAAGTAGCTTCTTTTCATTAAAATTTTAACTCTCTATTTTTTGATAGTACCTATGCGGTTTTTGTGATTAATTGGTGTTTCCAAAGTATTCTCTAAAATTTTAGTCACCCCCTCACTATAACAAAGATTACCAGATAGATAAAGGACAAAACTTAGACAAGTGTCCAAATTTTGACACTTTAGCTATTTTTGTCCAAGTTTTGATAATATTAGAATAATATGTTATAATATGGAGATCGATTTGACAATTTAGGATCGTAACTACCTAGTAAGTTAACTCTTATTAAGATGGTCAAAGGAGGCTTGAACCTTCTTGGCGATTATTTACCGGTGAGCCAATTCCAGATTCTTTCGAAGAAGGAAGGTTCGTTGGCTGGCATTGTGATTCCCTGGTCTTCGGCGGTATTTTGATCGATTTCGCCCTCACTAGGCTGTTCCTCGGGATTGGCTGGCTGATATTCGGGGCTAATTTGCTCAGCGGTAACTAAGAGACGATACTTGGACGTTCCTAGTGGTGTGCAGGTGATCAGGGTGAGAATTGGTTTGTCAGTAGCGTAAATCAGTGCACCAACATTGCTTGGTTCAACCACCTCGCTTTTGGTCATACGGTAGGTATAACGCACCGATTCATAATTAACGTAGATCAAATCGCCTTCGGTGAGACGCTCAAGCCCGGAGAAAATGAATTTATATTGATAATTACTATAAACGTCTCCAGCAGAGTGTCCAGTAATGACGAAGTTCCCGATTTGCCCTGGTAGGGCGTCAGCTCCAGGAATTGCATAGTGGGCAACTCCGTAATTCATGGCATCCATAATGTCGTTAAAGTGTACGCCAAAAGCTACGGGAACATCAACGTTAAGTTTAGGAATAATCAGACGTGGTTCGGGTGAAACTGGTTGATTCAGGTTTGGGTCAACCGGCTCAAGACTGGTTTTAACATTACCACTATCTGGGGCGATGTAAGCCATGATGGGCGCGAAAATCAAGCGATTATATTGTAGAAAGAGGAAGACCAGGACGACTGATATCACGATGAATAGTGGTGCTAGATGCTTGACTCGGCGAGCTTCGCGCTGTTTACCACTAGCGGTGCGTTCATTTTTAAGCTTTTCGGTGGCAAGGTAGGTTTGGGCGGCTTTTGAATAATAATCATTGTAATATTTTTGATAGTATTCTTGCCAAGCGGAATGGTATTGTTCCCAGTTGGCGCTAACATCGGGATTCACCGGAGTGTCTTTGAGGGCGCTAGGAGTGGCCTGATCGCTGAATTCACTACTGTTTGTATAGATTGGTTGGCTAGTTGTTGCGCTTTCTCGCCATTCTTCTTCGTCAGTCATTTCCTCCAGTTCGCGTATTTCTTTGTCAATAGGGTCTTCTTGATTGATATCATAATTTTGACTATATTGCGAGTTTGTTGTGCTGTTCGAATAATGTGAGATTTGAGGTGAGTTGGTGGTGCTCGTGGCGCTATAGGGTGAATTATAGTGATAATTAGAGGTTTGTGAAGGATCTTGCTGGTAAAATGAGGAATTTTGGGAAGAATTTGACTGATAACTAGGGATTTGGCTTTGGTTGACCCCTGAAGCCATAGTTGATAAATTATTTAAATCATTGTATTGTTGTTGATAGTAAGCGTCTGCCTGGTAATTTTGGGTGTAAGGTGTATTTTGATGGTAGGCAGTAGGATTATAATAGTATGGTTGCTCGGTAGATTGGGAGGTAGAGAAGTTGTCATACTGACGTGTGAGGGCGGGATTGGCGGTCTGGCCTCCGTTTAATTTATCGGCGGCAGCAGAATATATTGCTAGCACTTTTTTGCGAGCAATATCAGCGGCATTAGTTTGGTGATTTGGTCCGTTTTGCCCCGGAAGCCCACCGTGATTCAGATCCATGTTTATATTTTAGCATGTTTTTTGAAAAGAGTATAGTTTGGGGCGAAAAATTTTAAAGTTATTTTAAGTTTTTGTGGTTGGATTTTGGGCTTATGATCGATCTTTTTTGTGGCGCATGGTTGGTTTTGCAAATACCTTGTGAAATTTTAGTAAGCGCGTGCTAGTTGTGGCTAGGACAATATACTATTTGTTTTGGTTATAAGTGTAGAGAAATGCAATTCTTTTATTTTTGATAGGATTTATTATAATAAATGCCATCGGTTTTTAATTGACTGTTAGCTTTTCGCTCATCTCCTACGATTTCCGAACCGGGGGGGTTCTCATCCCCTTTCAACCAAAAATACCACCTAGTCACGAACCAAAGTTCATGCTTACGTGGTATTGGTGTCCGAGAGAGAAGTACAACAACTCTTTAGGCAAAAGAAATAGTTAGTAATAGTTTATTAACTAACTATAGTTTATCACATTTTTATAGTTTTTTCTAGAACTTTTTCTAAAAATATTTTTTCTTCGAAAGCTCCTCTTTTTAAACTCTTTTCTTCCGCAATTGAAATAATCTCATCCAAAGTAGATTCCTCAACTTTAGCTAAATACTTTATAATCTCTATCATATCAGCAAGTTCTTCAAGCCTGTCTTTTCCAGAGGAGTCCAATACCTCATGATATTCTTCATTTAATTTTCTTTCTAATTCAACTTTATATTCCTCATCAGATAGTATTCTAGTAATTGGAGTCTCGCCATTTGATTCTATGATGCTTGGAATATTATCTCTTACTAATTTATTACATACTCTTTCCATCAATAACTCCTTTTTAATAATTTTGCTTTTCTGGAATAATTCCTCTAACCCCACCCCTAGGATTAGGTACATCACCATCATATCTTGGTATTAAATGTACATGCAAATGCATAATACTTTGACCAGTTTTTCTCCCAAATTCATTCCAATATTATATCCATCAGGATTATATTTACTATCGATTATTTTTTAGCTTCATCTAATAAATCAAATATTGCTATTCGTTCTTCTTTAGTAGTTCCCCATCAATCTTTCGCATGCCTTTTTGGTATAATTTCTAAATGTCCCTTATTAACAGGAAAATCATCAAATTTTGCAACTGCATATTCATTTTCTAATCCAAAATCTTTATTATTAATACTTTTACAGAAAAAACATTCTTACATAAGTTCACCTTTCTTTCATGAATATTATACAGTATTTTTAACTATTTTAAAATAGCTTATAAAATATTTTCTACTACACACGTTCATTGATTATGTCAATGTATAAGTGTGTTTACTAAATTGACACCATTTAGTATTTAAGGATTACGATTTTAAAAATAATCGTAATCCTTTTCTTCGATATAATTAGTTAATTCTATCTCTTTAGATGTGTCCTTTAACAATTTTATTAATATCATATTCACTATATAAATAATTATCATAACATTCTTTTAATTGCTCACTAATCAAATCTTTTTCTTTATTGTAGATATTAGCTATTGCTTGATAGCTTTTACCTTCTAAATATAAGTCAAAAACTCTTACTACAACATCTTTTGTAAGTGGATCAACTACTAACTTTTTATTTTCTCTTTTAAATCCTAGAGGGGCATGATTGGGAATGTGCCCTGCTTGAATTGCTCCTACCATTCCAAACTTCGTTCTTTCTGAACATTTTTCTATTTCATTTTGACTTACACTTGTCATAATTCTTAAAGTTAATCTTTCAGTAGAAGTAGTGGTATTTGATGAATCATTTAAACAATCTTTATCACATCCTGCATTATCAACTACTGTCATTAGTTTTTCTACATCATAGACACTACGAGTAAGTCTATCCATTTTAAATGCTACAATAACATTAATAGTACTATTCTTAACATCATTCATCATACTTTGATATGCTGGTCTTTTATCGTTTTTAGTACTAATTCCTTCATCAGCATATACTTTGCAAATCTCATAACCTTTTCGTTCACAAAAGGCTTTTAATTGTTCTTCTTGTTGCTCCAAACTAAATCCTTCACGACCTTGGTCGAGCGTACTCACTCTTACGGAACACATATACCGTATTATTTTAAAACACTAGATATAATCAATTTTGATTACAAAATAAATACCAATATCACTATTGGTACAAATATAAAACAAGAAAAAGTCCATATTGATAAATTAGATATAACTTTATCATTAGGGCTTTAAAATAGTATATTTCAAATTTAGAATAATTGTTGAATAAAGATAGCTTAACAACGCGAGCTATCTTTTTGTATATTTCTTTAAATAATCTGTCCATTCTGGAATTTTTTCTTCATCAAATAAATGATATAAAAAGTCTACAATAATTTGATGCCTATTTTTAGCTTCTTCTTTTCCAGATTCTGTTAACATTAGGTCTTTAAGTTTTAATATTTTTTCAAACAAATGGCAAACACTACTATCAGCACATTTACTTGTATATTTTTCTGCTGTCATATCTTCAATTGGAAATATATTTTTATTGAAAAATGGTTTTCCATTCTTCATACTATAAGTATAAACCCTGATGATTCCATTAGCACCTAACGCATCGCACATATCTGCATCGGATACAATTTTTCCTTCAAGTGTTGTTGGAATGCAACCTTTTAATCTTTTACTATAACCAATGTTATTAAGCGTAAAACAAACCTGTTCTTGTGTACTTTCATCTACATTGCATTCTCTCATAATTCTTTTAGCATTTGTTAAATTTTCAGCATTATCCATACCAAATAATTTATAATCATCTACATCATGAAGTAATGCAATTAGAGATACAATAATTTCATTTCCAGCTTCTTTTTCTGCAAATTTTAAAGATAAGTCTAAAACTCTATTTATATGCTCCATTCCATGACCAGAATTATCCTTATTCAATAGTTCATTTACTTTTTCTTTAACTTGTTCTATCATCATCTAACCTCCTTAAAGCCATTTCGACTCCATAACCAAAGCGGTGTATGAATATCAATAGGCTTATATTTTGTATCTTTCAACAATTCTTGCCACTTATCTATAACAATCTGTTGTACATTGCTCGAATTAAACTCCTCATCTGTAATTAAACCTAGTTTGTGTGTTGCTTTACACACATGAGTATCTGGAGCAACAGTTAAATTTTCAACATCTTTATACCTTTTATCAGTATATTGATAAATTACATATAACCAATAATTGCATATCTTTGTTCCAGATAAATATGGGAATTTCTTTTTATTATCTTTTTGTATAAAATTTCTAATCTTATCTACATTGTTATCTAGTATATTAAATAAATTTCTTATATCACCATCAAATAATTCTATAAAAGTATTACAAAGCGATAACCAAATTTCAGTTTGTTTTTGCTTTTGTAACGCAACTTTATATTTAGTTAAGGCATACTGTACTTCTTCAAATGATTTTTCTAGACATATTTTAGGATTAAAAACAAATCTTGTTTCAGAATCTTCATAAGTTTTTAATGCATTCTCCCAAAGCGTGTAAGAATTTCTTTGATAATTTAATGACGTTGGTAAAGTAAAATATAAATAATTCTCTAAACTTTCTTTTTCAAAATGTGGATTAGCCTCTTCAGGCATTACTTCACCACCAAGTTCTCCGTTTTTATACATTATCGATAAGTTTATCGACTTTGTTTAATATTTCATTTTTATTCATTGCTACCACCACCTATATTATACTATAAAAATGTCATTTTTTCCCATTCAATTTAAGTAATCCAAAAATATCTAGGTTATATAATGATTTGAGACAAATCTAAGTATTTAGTCATATAACTATGCTATAAATAAGAAAAAACTGATTTTTGATTCGACATTTTTTCCAACAAAATATCAGACATTTTATCCTTATTGACTATAAATATTTAAGTGATACAATATAGTAGAATATGAAATGATTGTATCTCAAGGTGCTATTTTTAATGTAAGTATTGCTTTTTTCATATTCAAATTTCTATATATTCATCGATAATTTTTCTTCAAAACTATGGCCGTACTTATGACCATAAAATCTTCAAAATTCCCAAAATTTATGGTCCAAATTTTAGAAAATTTACATTAAAAAAGTGTGTACGATTGTTACACGCTTTTTAGAAAGTCTTTATTTATAAGGGTTTAAGAAAAGACATAAGTTAACGATTGTATAACAAATATTAAAAATGTTAACATTTGTGTTTTCTCTAATACCTTATGAAATAAGGGAAAACTAGCTACTGGCTAGTTGTTTGTAAACAGGTTTATCCTGCTTTTATTTTGTTTTGATTATTTTAGAAAAAGTGAGTTTTTGATGGCTATAACTTCGGCCATAAGTATGACTATTATTTTTCATATTTTTTATAATTTGGATAGCTATTTTTAGTTATCTTTTTTGTTTGTGGGGCTGTATAAAAGAAATAAGCGCGTTATAATTTCTTTAAGATTATTTTTAGAAAGTTGGTGCGTAACTATGATATGAATTGTTTAAGAATTTAAAGGGGGTAATAATTTATGCAAGAAAACTAGAATTTATCAAAGATAATAACTTGATTGATAATAACGAATATAAAAAATCAAAAATAAAATTGAAAACGAATATGCAAAATACAATAAATTAAACAATTCAGAATATAGTTTTGCATAATAAAAAATATTTGAAATATGCTATTATTTAACAATTATGGAAAGGAATAAATGAATAATAAAAATGTTGAAGTAATAGCACCAACTTCTAAAACAATGTGCTTAAAAGGAAATGTAAAATACAAACTTATTCGTACTTGTGCTTATTGTAGAGTCTCAACAGATAATGAAGACCAAAAGACAAGTTATGACTCACAACGCATTCATTATAAAAATGTGATAGAAGAAAATCCTGATTGGGTATTTGTAGGAATCTATGCTGATGAAGGTATCACTGGTACACAGACTAAAAATAGAGAACAATTTAATCAAATGATAAATGATGCTTTAAATGGTAAAATTGATTTGATACTAGCGAAGTCTATATCAAGATTTGCTCGTAATACTGTTGATACTTTAAATTGTGTAAGATTACTTCGTGAACATAATGTAGATGTTTATTTTGAAAAAGAGAATATTCATACTCTAGGTTTATCCAATGAATTATTTTTAACTTTATATAGTGCTTTTGCTCAAGCAGAAAGTGAATCTATATTAGAGAATGTAAAATCTGGTGTAAGAATGAAAATGAAACGTGGAGAATTGGTAGGAAAGTATGCTCCTTTTGGATATTTATATGATAAAGAAAAAGACATCATTTATCCAGATAAAAGTAAGAAAGATATCGTTACTTATATTTTTGAAGAATACTCAAAAGGTGTAGGCTTTAGAACAATTGCACTTAATCTTAACAGTTTAGGAATGCTTAGTCCTTCTAATTTAAAATGGTGTCATGCTTCGGTCAGAAGAATAATCACCAATGAAAAATATGTAGGAGATTTAAAAACAGGAAAGTATTATACTGAAAATGTACTAACTCATAAAAAGAAAGTCAATTACGGAGAGAAAGAACAATTTTTCACTTCTAATCATCACGAACCTATTATCTCACGTGAACTATGGGACAAATGCCAAGAAATACTAACTATCAGAAGCAAAATCATGAAGCCAGATGGCAACAGAGATAAGTTTAGCAGGAAATATCCATTTAGTAGTAAAGTCTTTTGTGGAATATGTGGAGAGCGATTTATCAGACGTTCTTATAAAATTAGAAGTAATGGTAAAGAAGTCGCTTATTGGGTATGTCGTAGTCATAGAAATAAAATTGAATGTTCCAATCTTATCCATTATAAACAAGAACAATTGGAAGATATATTTGTGCTTGCTTATAACAAACTATTTCAAGATAGTGATAAATATATTAACTCATTTATGAAAAAGGTAAATGAAGTCATTAACGAAAAACAAGATAATCTTAATCATAAAAAATACAAGATGAAATATCTAAACTAGAAAATAAGTTATCGAATTTAATTGATTTACAACTTGATGGCTCTATTTCAAAAGAAATCTTAAATCAGAAAAATAAGGAAATTACTAACAAGATTAAAGAGTATGAACAACAACTAAAAGATACTGAAAATATAAAACTTACTAGAAAGCAAAAAATAGAACAAATTGATAAAATCTCCAATTCTTTAAAACAATACAAAGGCCTTACTAAATTCAATGATGAAGTATTTAATAGTTTAGTTGATAAAATAATCATTGGAGAAAAGTCAGAAAATGGAGATGAAGATTTTTACAAGATTAAATTCATTTTAAAAACTGGAGAATTAGTAAGTGAAAATCTACCGAATGGAAAAATAGACATAGGAACGAATTTTGGTAAATATGGCTTTACAATTACAAGGCAAGAACTTGAAGAAAAAGAAGATAGTGTGTTTGCCTATGTATTACAAC
>CANOGH010000032.1 GCA_947565505.1 uncultured Candidatus Saccharibacteria bacterium
ACCTAGCCGACTCCGATCTTCGCGCAATACATCATGGAGGGCAATTAGACCATCACTACTTTTGCATCATAACTTCAAGAACAGTATTTTTCGTCAGAAAATACTATTTAACCGTAGCGGGTATGTCGCCCTGGATACTGGCTCCCTGAGGTACGTGGGCGTCCATGGCTACTATTGGTTAAGTACCGCTTATCCTGATGTTACTTACGCGTACTACCTCGGTTTCAATAGCGCTCATACCTACCCATCCACCTACGACGCTCGTTGGTACGGCTTCTCAAGGGGTGGCCGCAGTGAATGCCGAGGCAGCCCGCCTCGGCATTCATATTTTGACTCAAAATAGTTGGCAACACAATTTTGTGTTGCCAAACTGCGGCCACCCCAACCCACAAAATTTTATCGAATCACCTCGTCCACTATACCATATTTTACGGCTTCCTCAGCGCTCATCCAATTATCCCGGTCCATATCCTTTTCTACCTGCTTCGTATCCTTACCCGTCTGCTCCGCTAAAATTTCAATCAACTTTCGCTTCACGTACAACCCCTCTCTTAGCTCAATCTCCTGATCAGTCACCTTTGCTTGACCAGCCCCATATGACGGCTGATGAATCATCACTCGTGCATTTGGCAGAACAAACCGTTTACCCTTCGCACCGCAAGCCAGAAGCATCGCCCCCATTGACGCCTGTAGGCCAATCCCAATCGTCTGTACATCTGGCTTAATGTAATTCATCGTATCAATAATTGCTAAACCATCATAAACCGATCCGCCAGGAGAGTTAATATATAATTTGATATCCCGATTACTATCCTCATTTGCCAAAAATAACAATTGCGCCACCACTAAATTAGCCGTATGCGAGTCCACCTGCTCTCCCAAAAACACCACACGGTCATTCAATAATCGCGAATAAATATCATAAGCCCGCTCACCCTTAGGCGTTTCTTCTACCACTGTTGGTACTAAATAATTTTGCATTCCTGCTCCTTTCTATTCAATTGATTCCACCTGGGAATTCATAGTATTATTTAACTTCTTCAAATGCAAGGCATTCTGATTGTACGCATCCACCTTCTGATTCAACTCTTCAATTTTCTGGTTATGTTCTCGTACTTTTCCATTCACCACTTCCCGTAAATAGTTCACATTGCCACCCTCGCCGTTTAACCGATCTGCTTCCGCCGTTGCCTCCGCCAAAGAATAACAATCCTTCTTTTCGCGCACACAACTATTATATTCTGTTACATCTTTTTTGTACTGCTCTAATCGCGTCTGGTAATTCTCCCTTTCTTTGCTAATCTGCTCCTTTAAAACATCAATTTGCTGTCTCAGATCATCAATCTCCGCCTGTAAACTATCGGCTGCCGCCTGAACCCCCTCATACACACCCTTATAATTTTGATAATAACCAACTATCTTTCCGCGATCAGTAAAATAATTCCGATAATGTTCCTCTAGCTTCTCAGGGATCTCCGCGAATTCCACTGCTATGCGCGAGTGTAATTCGTCCATCCAATCCCCTTCCTCGTATAGCTCAGTCATCTCGGCAAAATCCTCTGGTCTCGCATCCATAAAAGTCCGCATTTCTTGTTCTAACTCCGCCCGCTCTTTCTCAGACAACCGCTCCCAAGCTGCATGCAACAACTCATGCGCCGCCGTAGCCTCTTCAATACCCGCAAGCTCTGGCTCCTCTACTTGATATATATAAATTTTCTTCGCATCGTTCAGGTAACAGCCCAGAATATATCCGTCCACTTCTCGAGTACTGCAATGCTGGTTAAAGTCAACCTCTTCAGCGATCGCCGGATCACTCGCTGCAAATATCCTTGCACCCCGCTGCGTTAAAGCCAGATCATTCTTTAGCGTTGCTATCTTCTCACTCGGCTGATAACTCCGCTCCTTCCACCAATCATTGATCGCCAGGGCCTGTCGCTGTATTAACTTACCTCCACCTAGCCACATAAAAACCGCAAATACCAACGTCGCCCCAAAAAGCACCGATGATAAAATAATTCGCCGCTGATGACGCTTATCGCGTTTCATCCCATCATCTAGCACTTTTTCTACTTCAATCATATCCTATCCTTCTATTATAGCACACTTCATCCAAAAAGTCAATACTTTTTGTCAAAATTAGCCATTTTCCACTTCCATTGTTAGTTCATCATCTACAAGGTCTATTACCACAATATTACCCGGCTCCAACTTACCAGCAATTAATGCCTCCGCAATCAACGATTCCAGCTTATCTTCAATCACCCTCCTAAGCGGTCTGGCACCATTCTTAGGATCATAGCCCAAACCAATTAAGTAATCCTTTACTTTCTTACTTACCTTTAGGCCTAGAGATTTCTCTGCCAAACGCTTTTTCAGCTCTTCCAACAAATTATCGAAAATCCGCTCCACATCTTTCTCCGTCAAGGACCGGAAAACCAAAATCGCATCTAGTCGATTGATCAGTTCTGGCTTCATCACCTTCTTTAGGGCTTTCATCGCAGCTGCCTTGCTAGCCTCATACCTGGCTTTCAAATCTTCGGCACTTTCTTTCAGGCTCTTGCCAGCAAAACCAAACTCACCATCCTTATACATCTCTTCATCACCAAGATTAGAAGTTAGAATAATCACCGCATTATTAAACTTTATCTTATTTCCCTGCGCATCCGTCAAGACTCCGTCTTCCAAAATCTGCAATAGCATATTGAAGACATCTGGGTGCGCTTTCTCAATCTCGTCAAACAAAATTACACTGTACGGACGACGCCTCACTGCTTCAGTCAACTTACCACCGTCATCGTACCCCACATAGCCAGCTGGCGCACCAACAAGTCGCGAAACATTATGTTTCTCCCCAAATTCGCTCATATCAATCTTAATCAAAGCATTCTCCCCACCAAACACTTCCCGAGCAATCACCCGTGCTAACTCAGTTTTACCTACGCCAGTCGGACCCATAAAGAGAAAACTACCAATCGGACGTCTTGCATCCGCAATGCCACTTCTTCCCCGGCGAATGGCTTTTGCCACAGTCTGCACTGCTTCCGTCTGTCCCAGAACTTGCTTCTCCAAATGCCCTTCTAACTCAGTTAGCAGCTTCAACTCCGATCCATGAACCTTAGATACTGGAATACCCGTCTTCAAGCTCACCGCTAACGCCAAATTCTCCTCAGTTAACTCTGCTGGCTGCTCTACTCCCTTTTCTTTCATCGCTTCAATCTCTTGGTCTAGCTTCGCCACTTCTGTCTTCAGCTTTGCGGCTGTCTCAAAGTCCTCCTCCTCAGCCGCCTCTTGCATTTTGTCTTCTAATTCTTGCTTCTTTACCTTCAGTTTTTTGTATGCCGAACCACCCTTCCGATCAGCCTCCACTTTAGCAATCGCTGCTGCTTCATCAATCACATCAATGACTTTATCTGGCATAAAACGATCATTAATATAGCGACCAGACATATTAATCGCTAGCTCAAGCATCTCATCCGGAATTTCTACACCGTGGTGATCTTCATAGTGCCCCTTAATTCCTTTTAAAATTCTAAGAGTCACATCACTGCTTGGTTCTTCCACCATCACAATTTGAAATCTTCGCGCCAAGGCTTTATCCTTTTCAATCCGCTTGCGATACTCTTCCATTGTCGTCGCACCGATCAGCTGCAATTCGCCCCGCGCCAACGCTGGCTTCAAAATATTGGCCGCATCCATTGAGCCCTCGCCTGAGCCTGCACCTGTTAACAAGTGTAATTCATCAATAAACAAAATTACCTCTGGATGATCCACTGCTTCGTCGATCACACCTTTAATCCGCTCTTCAAACTCACCTCTAAACTTCGTACCCGCCACAATTGATGACAAATCCACCTCAATCAAGCGTTTACCAATCAGAGAACTCGGTACGTCATTCTTCACGATTCGCTCCGCCAGCCCCTCAACAATTGCTGTCTTCCCTACACCAGCTTCACCGATTAAGACCGGGTTCGACTTAGTCCGCCTAGATAGCACCGTTACCACTCGCTCCACCTCACGCTCGCGACCAATTACTGTATCCAATTTGCCTTCCTTTGCAAGAGTGGTCAAATCTCGTCCGTAACGGTTAAGGTAACGATAAGGTGCCTTGCGATACTTCTGTTGCTCATCGCTCGCGTGTTCGTGTCGCACCTGACGCTCGATCTCCTTATCAATCTCATCCAAAACTTCTTCCTCGTTCACCTCTAACTTGTTCAGCAATGTATCCGCTCGCGAATTTGGCTGACAAAGCAAAGAGTATAATAACACTTCAGTACTAATCTGGTTCAAACCTCGCTCCTTGGCATAGTGGTCGGCCATTCGAATTGTCAACACCGCCGCCTCCGATAGCGACATCATCGCCATGGGCGAATCCATCTTTACGTCTGTCACCTCACCACCCATCAATTTCTCGATTTTGTCTTGATCTACACCAAACTGATTCAAGATTTTCGCACCAGTCGAAGCATCCTGCGCCAAAATCCCCAACAACAGATGCTCTGTTCCCATATAACCGTTATTATATTTCTTACTGAACAAATCCGCCTTCTGAAGCGCAAAGCGTGCGTTCTCCGACAAGCGATTCATCATCTCACTAAAATCACTATCCATCAAATTACCTCTTATCCTTTTATTTTATCAGATCTTTCCCATGTTTGTAAACCATAACCATTTTCAACTTTACACTCATTGTATGATTTATGTACTTATCATAGCAAATTAGCACTCATTTGTAAAGAGTGCTAAACATTTTCATCTTCTTTGCATCAACTTCAACATCCGCCACCCAAAAACTCCCTAAAAAATGCTTAATCATTTTTCCTAAAAATGCTATAATGTGATTATGTGTATTAAAGTTAGTATTTTTGACTCAGGCAGCGGAGGGCTAACCACCCTTGTTGAAGCGCAAAAGCTGGTCCCTGACGCCGAATACTACTATCTCAGCGATCGCGAGCATTGTCCTTACGGCGACAAATCCGATGATGAACTTTTGCAACTCTGCATTAATATTGTCGAAACCCTCGCTGATTGGGGTGCTAACATCATCATTATTGCCTGCAACACCGCCACTACTCGCTGTATCGGCAAACTACGCCAACTCTTCCCGGAGATCATTTTTATTGGCACCGAGCCAGCCCTCAAGGTTGCACACGATACATCGAATGGTCGTACACTCTTACTCTCTACCACTAAAACTAGCCAGTCCCCCACCGTCGTTCAGCTCGCCACTGAATATTTTGATGCCGATAATCTAGAAATCCTACCTTGCCCCGGACTAGCCGATATCATTGAAGATTCCCTTCGTCACCCGGAAGCCATCAAACTTCAGCCTTATCAATACCTACCCACAGATTTCCTCAGCCTAAACCAATACGGCACCGTACAATGCCAGCTGCAAACAATTCTCGACATTCTACCCAGCAAACGTGCTTTCGACAACATCGTTCTAGGCTGCACACATTACATTATTATTCACCACCAAATTCAAACTTTTTTCCCTTGCGCTAAACTGATTCATGGCAATTATGGGGTCGCCCGTCGCCTCAAACAGTTAACTAAGCAGCAAAATTCTTCCTCAAAGTCCGAAACTTTGCTATAATAAAACCCATGAATACGACTAAACCTAAAATTCTTTGGACCGACGGCAGCGCTAGCCCTAATCCTGGTCCTGGCGGTTATGCGGTACTGGAAAACGGCGAACCAGTCGCACTTGGCAGCGAAAACCCATCCACTAATATCCGCATGGAAGGTCTCGCAATTAAGCACGCCATACTTTTTGCGGGCGAAGCTGGCTGTGAAATTCATACCGATTCCGAATTTTGGATTAATGTCTTAACCAAGTGGGCTCCCGGCTGGCAAGCAAACGGCTGGGAAAAGAAATCTGGCCCAATCAAAAACCTCGAACTGGTGCAAGAACTTTATGGGCTCTATACCAAATTCCCCGTCACGTTAGTTTGGGAAAAAGGACATGCCGGCACTGAATATAATGAACTGGCTGACACTTGGGCTAACAAAGCTCGCGCCGGCGCCACCATCGCATAGAGCGATCCTGCCTTAGACATTTTCTCCAACTTCCTTATTGCTTATTATTGCTACTTCATGCTACAATGAGAATGTCTAAGTTTTTAATCAGGATCTCACGTTTACTTGCGTGAATAATTCACAATCAAACATCTTGCATGTAACCATATTTTTTGATCGTGTAGAGCGATACCGTAGTTCAATTCGATTAATAAATTGCTACATGCAACGTTTGATCCATTGTAAAGGCTTAGACACCGCTACGGTGTCGCTTTTTGTGGTGAGAAGTCAATGTAACCAGCTTCTTTAGTACCTCCGCGAAGCAACACTGAGCGCGTGTCAGATTCTGGAGGTGTCGGCCAATATCTCCAGAATCGCCCAATCAATAAACCAAAAAATGATCATGGAGGTATCAATAGTATGATCAGACTAAAAGATATTAAATTAATTCACCTTTCGGGAGGCGCCAGTCTTGGCATTTTTAGCATTTTACTACTCGCCTTATTACTTCCCATCGCTACTTCTGAAGTAAACGCTGAGAGCAATCTTGCTGACAACTCAGCCATGCAAGTTGGGCTCATCGCTACGCCGGTAGTAGCAATTGGTATTGACCAGCCAGAAATCAATTTTGAATTTCAACCTAAAAAGGATGGTGAATTTAAAACCAATGCCACCACGGTGACCGTCTCTACTAATCAAATTGACGGTTACAAAATTCTACTCTCCACCGAAAACGGCAAACTTACAAATTTCGTCACTGGCGAAAGCGTTAATAGTATTACTAGCAACAATATTTCCATTAGTGATATAAGCATGAATAGCTGGGGCTATAATATTACTCCTGGAATCGTCTCGCCAAGCGATCAAACCACTTATAACGCTATTCCTGTTGACGCTACTGTAATTCAAGACGTGACTGGAGAAGTCATTGATCCACGAAATGATCAGTTTACGCTCAGCTTCGGCACCAAAATCGACACTAGCCTTCCAGCTGGAAATTATAGCTCAAAGGTCGTAGTTTCTGCCGTCGCTAACCCCATCAAAATCACCAATATGATGCAACTCACCTATATGCAAGATATGACTGCGGAATTTTGTAAAAATACACGTGGCACCGACGGTAATACCACTGTTACCGTCGGTCACGAACCCACCAAACGTTTAATCGATGTTCGTGATGGCAAGAAATATTGGGTAGCCAAACTCGCCGATCAGAATTGTTGGATGACTCAAAATTTAGCCCTAGACATTCCAGCAACTGGTCTAAAAGCCGCGGATACTGACATTACGACTGATTGGAATCAGTCTAGTCAGTATCCGCCAATCGCAACCTACAATAATCTCACGCTCAATGTCGTCGATGGGGATCGCAAGAACGGCGTCAAAAGCTGGAATCTTGGAGAATATATCTTAGTAGACCCAGAATCTCAACAAAAGTGTGAACCTATCTACAATATGACCGAATTAAACAACTGTCATCGCCTCCGCAAAGTTGATAGCAATTCCACCTATGACGCCCATTATTTAATTGGCAACTATTACCAGTGGAATGCCGCCAACGCCAGCAGTGGCATAGACCCTACCGCCGCGAGTATCCCGAATGTTCCCAACAGCATTTGTCCGAAAAACTGGCAACTGCCCTATTCAGAAATCATACCTGGCAGCCAAGATCGCAAACCATTGCTCACTAAAGACAAAAGCTTCGCTTACCTTCTGACTAAGTATGGTTGGACCGAATTCCCTACCAATTTAGGGTCAGGCTGGGGCACCACCGATCCGAATAGTTCTGGTCGTCTATTGGCTGAGGCTCCACTATACCTTATCGCTTCTGGAGATATCGGCTTACAAGCTTTTTACAACATCGGTCATGAGCATACAATGTGGAGCAAAACTATTGGAATGACTAATAGCTGGACTTTCGCATTAAGAAACACGTCCCCTAACAACTTTACTCCAGTTAGTGGTGCAGAAAACTTTTTTGGTATATCCGTACGTTGCGTTGCGAGATAGACTCAGCCTGTGACCGCTCATTAAATAAGCTCTAAAAGTTAGTATGCCCTACCATTCTTCACTTTAACGAACGCCAAGGGCATACTTTCAATGTTTTGCAAAAACCACCCAGACCATTTTTTTAATCACTATCACTACCGAAAGCGGATCGCTAAACACTGAGCAGCCGAGCCAACGAGCGAAGTAGTAGGATGGAGAGGTATCCGCGCTATTGAAATCGAGGCTGTAGGTGTTATTAACATCAGGATAAGCGGTACTAGACCAATAGTGGGCACTAGTACTTACGGTCCTGATGGAGCCAGTATTCAGGTCAATATTCCCGCTACGAGGCTAGACGATTACCTAACATACGGAGAAGCCAATCTAGCGAGCGTAGTAGATGGATGGGTAGGTACTGGCGCTACCGAAATTGAAGTCGTACGTGTTATTAACATCAGGATAAGCGGTACTAGACCAATAGTGGCCAGAGTTGCCCACGGTCCTCAGGGAGCCAGTATTCAGGTCGACACGCCCGCTACGGCAAGATTAAAGGTAACGCCCCGCACCGAGCAGCCGAACGAGCGGACAATGTAGTGAGAGCCGTAGCTCGCAAAGAAAACCTAAATGAATCATACAGCCCGCCTAACCACAAGAGATCAATCAAAAGAAAAATAATTTCATAATTCCAGCTTATCTGGGATGAAGTACAAGGCAAAGTTGAGGAATGCAAGGAGGACGTATTTATCATACGTCCTCCGCGTACCACAAACTTTAACGCCGTAATTCGCCCAGAGAAGCCGGAATTATCAGACTCGATTAATCACTGGTATCACAATCGGCGTGTGTCCAGTTGCATCAAACAGAATATGTGTTACGTCTTCGCGAATTTCCTCTTTAAAGGATTTAAAATCATCCATGTGTGCATCCATTTTTTCGGTACGCACCCTGAGATAATGACGAATCTTGGCGATCAATTCTTCCGAACTATCAAGATAAATAAATGCTCGCGAAATCACGTCTGGAGTCTTCACTAAGCGATTGTTCTTCTTTGACAAAGATAACACAATGATAAATATACCTTCACGCGAAATGTGAATCCGATCCTTCACCACCGCTTCATGCACTGGCTTATCAGCATCATCAAATAATTTATTACCTACTTTAATCCGCCCATTTTTACGAATCGTCTTGTCTGGCAAAAGTTCGACAATATCACCATCATCAGTCACCAAGATCCGCTCTTTATCAATACCAACTACATTATTTGCCATCTCCGCATTATGCTCTAGCATGTAAAATTCACCATGATATGGGACATAGTTTAATGGTCTAGTGCGTTCCAAAAAGTTCACGTGATCCTCATAATAAGCATGTCCAGAAAGGTGCAGCGGTCCCAAATTAGTAATATGGGTTTTACCATTCTGCATTACCTGTGCCCCCTCACGCAGTAATCCATCCACTACGCCTACCACGTGCGGTTCATTACCCGGAATTGGATTGGAAGAGAAGACGATAACATCGCTCGGCTTAATTTTAATATACTTATGCGCGCCCGTCACCATCCGATTCAAAACCGCATTCATCTCACCCTGCGAACCAGTACAAACCACCGTAATCTTATCATCTGGCAACTTAATAATTTCTTCCATCTTCATAATGGTGTCTTTCGGGATC
This sequence comes from uncultured Candidatus Saccharibacteria bacterium, assembly GCA_947565505.1. GTDB lineage: Bacteria > Patescibacteriota > Saccharimonadia > Saccharimonadales > Saccharimonadaceae > Nanosyncoccus. The sequence continues at coordinate 9,682 of CANOGH010000032.1, forward strand.
TTAATCACACCCGCTCGAAGTGCCACCTCAATATTATTAATCATTGAAAAGCCCGCAAACGCCACCTTGCGCCCCCGCTTCGCAGCTTCATTCAGGATCAGCTCGATTCTTTTAATCTGGCTAGAGAAACAACTCACAATCACCCGACCATTAGCATAATGATCCATCACTCGACCCAAATTATCTCCCACATCATATTCCGAATGTGCATGTTTCCCTGGACTATCAATATTAGTGCTTTCATTCAAGAGTAAAGTAATTCCCTCTTTTTTCACAATCTCATCAATCCGCTCATAATCTGTCTGTACACCCATCGGATTGTCTTCGTGGCGCCAGTCACCCGTTAAGTACACCACACCATTCGGCGTACGCACCACAATCGAAGTATTGCCCGGAATACTGTGTAATGCGTGAATAAATTCCACAGAGAAATGTTCCCCTACCTTGATCTGTTCATGTTTGAACGGATCCACCGGAATGTAATTTAGATCTGGCACTTCCGCAAGTTCCGACATCTGCTTCTCGATCATACCAATCGTGAATTTAGTAGCATAAATCGGCGTTAACGGATTAAACTTGGGCAACAAATGCCGACACGCACCAATATGATCCAAGTGTGCATGGGTAAAACAAATCGCCTTCACCTTGTCCTTATTGTCTTCTAAATATTGGATATCCGGCACCATGTAATTCACTCCCGGATAATCTGGCCCAGCAAATAGCGACCCCATATCCACCACGATCATCTCCCCCTTATATTCAACGATGGTCATATTTTTACCAATACCAAACTCACCTACACCACCCAGTGGGATCACTCTCACCGCTTCCGGATCTGGTCGCGCCGCTTTAAGTTGTGCATTCGTTACCTGCTGGCCATCGTAACCATTATAGACACTCTTGTTAACCGGCACACCAATAATATGCTGGGTCGCCTGTGCATTCACATCCTGCGACAGCATTCGCTGATGGTGCACCATCTCCCCGCGTCGCACCGAAACCGCTACTCCCGGCTTGTCACGCTTTGAACTCTTTAACACTTTCGTGTCTGGCTTCTCCGCCTTTGCAACTTTAGTGTCTCGCTTGCCACTAGCTCTCGTGGCAGCCTTCTTAGCGCCCCCCTTCGCGCTCTTAGTAGTGCTTTTAGTCGCACGCTTCGTTTTACTTTTTACCAATTCTGCATCCTTACCCCCCTCAGCAAAATTAGAATTAAAATTTCGCTTCTGCGACTCTTCAAATTGTTTCTTAATATTTGGTAAACGCTCGTCACGCATCTGCATTAAACGCGCACGGCGCTCCTCTTCTTGTTTATTCATTTTTCTCCTTTTTGTAGATAACCCCTAAGTTCACCTATTGATACTTCTATTATATCAAACTCCGCCAACATTTCAAGCAATTTTCGACATTAAACTTAGTCGGTTTTAATTTTCAATATTTTTAATCTTTAATCAGTCCTACCCCCGCGCAGCTCGGTTTTAATCCCAAGATACCGCACTACAAATCACCGACCTATCTTAACCACCCAATTATGTCAGTATTTTCCTTAACCCCACCAAAATCAGTCCAGTTGACCAGACTAGCTTAATTCCAGTCTATCACACTTATAGCAAAATGTCAAGATTTAAAAGTAAAAAGTCAAGAACCAAAGTCGCGTTAATACGACTTCAAACGCATTAACGCAAGAATGACGACAGAAAGGAGGCCGCAAAGCCTCCCTGAAGAAATGAGCTGAGATAGTTTTTAAGATTTTCCAGAACAATACCAAAGTTAACGCCATCCACACTAAAACCTGCGATTAATCTGTAGCAACTCAATTAGTGCTAAAATATTTCAACCTTACCAATCGTTAATTTAGTGTAGACACAGCGAGAATTATACTCCGACGACCTCAATCAGAATCGTTTTTCAGCCAGTGACGCCGCTGATACATTATATGGTTCAGATATTGTCGATAATGGCAAACTCCGTCCATATGCAAAGCTACCGTAGTCGGTCCCTTACCAGAATTATAGGTGAATGTACCGTATATATGATCAATTACTGGCGCCACATCCATACCTATCTTTTCAAACCGTTGCAAGTGACTCTGAATTTCTTTATCCTGCAGCAAAGTTTTGGCTGCCTCCATCATCTCGAGCAGACCAAGCCTTTCACGGCGTTCAATCAAATCAGTATATATGTTTACCTCCTGTGGCGTCAGGCCAAACCGCAACTCCAAAAATTCACTTGGCTGCTTAGCTGCCATCTCACTCTCCGCCGCGCTAATCAAACGCTCCACATTATCTTCAGTATTAAATTTGTATTGTACCTCAAGCAGAAAATCCAACGGGATTACGCCTACCTCAAAATCCGGCCACGTGCGATTTAAATTAATCACTCCTACCACCCTTGCCCGACCCGACAAATCTCCAAACTTTTTCTCCAGTTCTTTAAAATCCAACATTTTAATTCCCCCTCTCGCCTCATCGTACTTGTTCAAGTGTCTTGTGCTTACTTTTCGCTCTTTACTCCGCCAGTTCGTGATCTAAATCTCACCCCAGCTAAATTTTAGCGAAACTATCCTAATTATAACATAAAGCCCCAAAAAAAAAGTAACCTCAGACCTTCAAGTACAGCTTTATTCCATAATTCATCTACCACGCCTCGAAGACAAAACGCATTAACATAGCAACTTAGGATTGAAACCAGGTCATAGAGCAAAACCTTCAGACACTCCCCGATGCTATAAATAAATTTAAGCGATCAATGTCGGGTCGCAAAACAAGATCTTCGAACGCTCACCTTAACTCGCAACTCATTTTTTCACACTCATAGCATCGCATAAAACAAAAATCCTTTACAGTAGCAATACGTTAAATTATATACATTACATAGATCTCAAGCTTTTAGCCTGAAGACATAGAATCCCCTCAGCCGTAGCCAAGGGGTCCAACCAACCCAAATTTCCGCGTCTACATTGTTACCCCCTCCTTTCGTAGCTCTCTAATGGGTTTACAAACTGTACGCCGCTATAGCCTGAAAATAAAGCTCTGGAATATCCTTATCTTTATTACTGTCGAAGCAAAGCCCTCGTCGTAAAGCTTCAAGTCGGCCCCAATCGGCCCCTCTCACCTTGCACTCTGGAATTTTCCGGCCTGCGGGCTGAACCTCCTCTTCCGGCATGCGTGCTCCCATTGCCGAAGCATCAAGTGTATTCAGTCCTTGGTCTTTTTCTTCCTGCTCAGTATTAGGCAAAACCTCCTGCGTCTGCCCGAGCTCAACATTCAGCGTAGACTCCTGAACTTTTTCTTGCTGGTCATTATTAACCGATACTTCCGAAGTTTCCTGTACCCACTCAGACCCCACTTTCGACATAGGCTCCCGAACTTCTTCTAATCCACCAACATCGACTGAAGTGCCTGAAGTTTCCTGAAACTGCCTGTCCCCGCAAAGCCTCACCGGCTCCAACCGTACCCTTACGATCTCTGTTACATGTGGCACCTTTACAGATTGCCGCGAATCACACTCCACATCAAGTGGCCGATTCAACTTCGCCAATGACACTGCCCGACGGCACTGATCCAATCCTCCCTTATCCATTTCAAAATCCTGAATTCCCTTTCCCGGCAACCATAAAGACGCCAACGCCTTTACACCTAACTGGTTCAGATCATTCCAAGAAGGAAGAATCAGCTTAAAACCGCTCATACGTTCCAGTTGCTTACTCAGTTTACAAAATCCTTTATAGACTTCCTCGTTGATCATCATACTATTAACCCTCCTTCTCAACAAAAAACAACTCTCCGAATTCATACGTACTCGTTTGTCTCAAAATGTGCAAAGCCAGCCCCAATTCTAACTGACCAAATCTCTGTCGTTCCTTCTGGGCCAAAATCTCAATCATCTTCTGCAACATCAATCATACTAAAGTATGATCCGACCAACTCTTAGATTTCAAAGTCTTAGTCATCAAAATCCAAGGCTCTGACTCATTTTTGAGTCAACCTTATCTTTTCATTGTATCACACCGTAAGCATTTTGTCAATAGCTTTTTGCGCATTTTTAGCCTTATTCTCTAATGAGTCCACAATCTCTTCACCAAAAACTATCTTAGCACAGCAATACTACAATCTCACTTCCCACTTAACATATCGTGCCTACTGCAGAAAATACCATATACCGCGCATCATACAACATACCACACTACCCATGCCCCCTCCGATCACTCCAGATCCGGGTCACTCTCGCCAAACCGTTTCAAAAGCTCCTGAAATTCCTCATCATTTTTTGCACTAAAAGTAATACTCCTGCCCCGGATCTTCACCTCTGCCCGGTAAGCATTACACAGCCGATACTCGTCTTTAGCGTAATTATTCGCTTTCACGGCCCGTTGAGAGCTCTTTTTCTTGTGCTCGGCAATGTAACGTTCCACCATCCGGGCCGACCAGCCACCTTCAATCATCTTTGGTAAAATTTCGTGCACTAATTTCGGGTCTGCTGAAATTAACGGGCGCATTGGTCCTTCTAGCAAATTATGCTCCTGCATCGCCTGTTTAGCCTCTTCCGGCAATTTTAAAAGCCTCATCGTATTAATCACCGTCGCGCCACTCTTCCCTACGCGCTTGCCAATTTCTTCCGCAGTGAGATTAAACTGATTTTTCAACTTCGCATAGGCCGTTGCCAGCTCAATCGGATTTAAATCCTCACGCTGCGCGTTCTCAACGATTGATAATTCCAAACGATTCTGATCGTCCAACGTTCGCACAATTACCTGCATCGTCTCAAGTCCGGCGAGCTGAGCCGCTCGCCAACGCCGTTCTCCCGCTACAATCTGGTACTGCCCGTTCCGCTTAACCACGACAATCGGTTGCAAAACTCCGTGCTCCCTAATTGAATCTGCCAATTCTTCCAGCTTGCCCTGGCTAAATGCCTTGCGAGGCTGCTGCTCGTCACGCACAATTTCTTCAATCTTCACCTCCACCAGCTGGCTAACATTCTGATCTTCAGTCCGAGTCGGATCAAACTGCTCCTCTACTAGATCTAGATTGGTCGGTATTAAACTATCAAAACCTCTTCCTAAACCTTTATTTTTCATGCCGTCCTTTCTTCAATTTCTCGCGCTAACTCTTTATAAGCTTTCGCTCCCTTACTAAACTTATCATATGCCCCTACTGGCACCCCGTGACTAGGCGCTTCCGCCACGCGCACATTGCGCGGAATGGTCACCTCAAAAACCTTATCTTTAAAGTATTTCTTCACTTCCGCCAGCACCTCAGAGCTCAAACTCGTCCGTTTATCGTACATCGTTGCTAGCACCCCTAATAGCTTCAGATCCGGATTCATCGCTTTCTTTACCAACGACATACTTTCAAGCAGCTGTGCTACACCTTCAAGCGCATAAAACTCCGTCTGTACCGGCAGCAACAAATAATCCGCCGCAATCATACCATTTACCGTTAGCAATGACAAGCTCGGAGGTGAGTCAATAATCACATATTCGTACTCGTCATCAATCACATTTACCGCCGTTTTCAACCTGGTAAACTTTCCCTTGGTGCTAGTTAACTCTACTTCCGCATTCGCCAACTGTGGCGTCGTGGGCGCCAAATCAAGATATTTGAACTGCGTCTGATGTACTGTGTCTAAAATTCCTGAAATCCCCAACATTACTTCTGTCATACCCGGATCAACCGTCGATTTATCAATCCCGAAGCCGCTAGTGGCATTACCCTGCGGGTCCAAATCTACCACCAATACCTTATGCTTATCCTTCGCCAGATAATACGCCAAATTAACCGCAGTCGTCGTCTTGCCAACGCCTCCTTTTTGATTAGTTACACAAATCACCTTCGCCATATCTATAACCATTATAACATACATAATTCGAAAAACAACCAACCCTCCTTACGTTATTTATCACATCCTACCAGACGGACGAGGCAGAGAGGAAAGATAGCGGAGAGAGAAACCGTAGAAA
>CANOGH010000033.1 GCA_947565505.1 uncultured Candidatus Saccharibacteria bacterium
TATACATATTACAAGTATAACACTACTTTTTTGATGGAATTATGCGACAAGACCCGTCATTTATCCAAAAAATAGCGAAAAATCAATCATGCAAAAACCTCCGAAAGCTTTATTTTTCGGAGGTCTGCCAGTGCCCAATCGAAGGTGCTGCTTAATCTGGTGAATAGTTAATCAGTTGTCTGAAAGTACCATCAAACTTATCCGTAATTTGATAGTGTGGGTAATCTAAAGTAATCTTATGAGCGTCAACTGATTGCCAGTTCTTTTGACTGACAAAATCGTAATAAAGCGCCACCATAATCTCTCTCTGGTGCCACAGGGTAGGTATAATCACTACCGGCTCTTTATGTTTATAGCGACAATTGACGCGCTCAGACCAGGCCAATAGTCGACGGTGATAAATATTGGCGCAAGTACCAAGCTCATCGTCAAGATACGTCCCCTCGACCCGTTCAATCTCGAAAATCATTTTGCCGATTTCCAGGCATGTCTGAAATGCGTCTGGATTATGCTTCAAAAAGCACTTTCGCCCTGGCACAATCGTTTTAATTCCCGGATCGGCCACTGGGTTACTTTCTTGCTCGGTACATATTCTGCTTCCTTTATTTTCTACCAAATCATTGGCACAACTAATCATAGCAGAATAAACTGCCTCCTGTGAAAAATCGCCAATATCGGCAAAAGCCTCGAAGAATTCAAAAGGAATCGCTTCTCTAAGATAAAAAATTTCATCGTGGATATATATTGGATTTGTTAGCCGTATACCTTGCTTTGCCAGTTCCTTGTCCGCAGCAAAAACCAGATAGCGATGCCGCTTATGCTTACAGAGTAAAGCGATACATTTCTCACCCATGCTAATCTCTCCGTCTCTGTGCGTGCAGACCTGCGCGGTCGTGAGCGCATAAATCTCGGCATCAGGGTGCATTTTAGTCAAGTTCTGATAATTCATAATTTTCCCTCCATTTCTGTAATGTTGCACCAAAATTATTCTCAAACAACGTAAATATTAAGGTGCTAGATAGTGTCTCAAATGTTCATCTCTTATTATACCATACTTTAATCAAAAATACAATAATTTAGCGCTGAAATTGACTAAAAATATCAGAAAAGCACCAAAATTTCTTCAAATTTAATCAAAAACCCTGAAAAACTATTGACAAAATTGAAGAAGTGTGCTTAGGGACAGATTGCATCAATTACTCTCATATTAAAAGCGGTTTTGATAAAACAGTGTTCCACAAGCTCCTCAGCGAATTGACAACCCGCTCGCCCTATTGATGTTGTGTCCGGAAAAAGTCTCACTGTGAGGTAAAATTAATAAGATGTTTTTTGATAATAATGACGGAGAAAATCATCTTTAAACTCCGTAAAGTAATCACCCAGAATCGCCGCTCGAATTTGTTCGGTGAGTCGTATGGTAAATCTGAGGTTATGAATACTGGCTAAATTATAAAAATGACGCTTCTTCTCTGAGTCACCTGAACGCCATAAAGCCCTCAAACTTCCTAAGGTCCATCCAGCTTGACATGTGGCGCAGTCGCATCCGGGATCAAGCACTTTGCCGGAATCTCGAAACTGGCGCAGATTTAAACTCCCAAATTTGGTGTAAATTTTACCATGTCTAGCTTCGCGCATTGGTGCTACGCAGTCAAAGGTGTCTGCGCCCATGGCGGTTCCGATTAAGATGTCATCGGGATGAGATAAGCCAAGTAGATGTTTGGGCTTATCTGCGGGTAATTCTTCATTACACCAGCGCAGAATCTCGCCTAGATCCTCCTTCAGGAATGCGCCTCCTAGTCCAAATCCGTCAAACCCTATGCCATTAATCTGCATTGTGGCTAAATTTTTGGCGGTTTGACGCCGTAGATCTTCCCAGCGACCACCTTGTAAAACGGCATAAAGATTCTGCCGATAACCCAGATCGTCGCGATGCTGAAGATGTGCGTTGAGGCTGCGCTTTGCCCAGCGTTCCGTGCGTCTCATGGCTTCAATATTATATTCATAACTATCTGCCAGGCTGGTTAATTCATCGAACGCCATATGAATATCGGCGCCAATTTGGCACTGAATCCGCATAGATTCTTCCGGACCGATAAAGTCGGGTTGAGCATCGAACGGGTCAATAAAGCTTACTCCCTCCTCGGTCACTCTAGCCAACCGCTCCTTATGCGCCGTATTAGTAACCTGCCTTTCTTTTTCCATTGACACAACTTTGCCCAGTCCAGAACCAAGCGACATTACCTGAAAACCTCCCGAATCAGTAATGGTTGGTCCTTGCCAAGGCATATTCCCGATTTCGTCCTGCCTCTCGGGTCGCCAAGCAGCCAAACCACCAGCACCAGCAATCTCGGGAGCTCGCCTTCGTAGATGATATCCATTGGACAGCATCGCTTGAGCACCCAATTGCGTGAGATTAGCACTAGAAAGAAATCTTACATAGCCATGCGTCCCCACCGCTATAAAAGCGGGAGTCTTAATTACTCCGTGAGCAGTCCAAATCATCCCAGCTCGCCCCAAACCGTTCGGTAAGGCTTTCTCAATTTTAAAACTCAGACCCTCTATCAAGCTACTTGCTCCTTATTAAACTTTCTCAGATTATACCAGCTTTACTCTCAATTGTCGATAAAACCTTGTTTTTTCATGCTAAGATTTTTCGATTCATCATGATGTTACCAAAATCCTTCGCCGGCTAGCAGTTATATATTTGCTTTAGAGAACTTATTCATAAAATATTTTTCACTAGAATACTGCTAGAATACTGATACGGGATTGTGTCTTCAGGAAAGACTGTAGAAAACATGGCTGATATATCTGAAACATCTTTTGATAAAACCGCTGAAACATGGTTGACTAATTCAGAATTTTCTGAGTTAAAAACCACCCCGCAAAACGCGGGGCGGCGGGAAGGGGTACGTGATTTTAAAGTAATATTTTTTTGTTGGTTAGAAGTTATTACTGTGGTGGACTAATGATAAAACCCCCAATGCAGATAATTAAACCTGTTTTTGACGTGGTCGGACAAGTAATTTTCTAACGGCAAAAAAAGCGACTCCAGAACCGAACTCATGACATAGGCCAAAAATAGCTGCTTCGCCAGATCACGTAACGGTACCACTGTTATGAAAGCCGTCAAGTCAAAAATCATCAGATCAAATCCGCGCGAAACCAGGGAAGATTTTATTGCCCTTAGCCACATAGGATCATCCGGATGTTTTTGATAAAATTTCGCAAACATCTTATTATCTATGAGACGTGACACCATCGAGGCTATCGCACTCGCAAGAAACGTACGTTGCATATTTGCGGTTAAAATATAAAAACTTTGGTTTTCAGTATAAAAAAGACTGTCCGGCAGAAGTGCTAAAAGTGCAAAACCGAGTATAACTAATAAGTTGAGTGCAAATCCTATCCAAATAAACCGGTAGGACATTTTTTCGCCATAAATCTCCTTAAACAGATCGTCTAAAATATAAACCAGCGGGAAAAAGATAATCCCGCCATCCACTGGAAATGGACCGATGTTCAGCAGTTTTAGCGCAGCTAAATTGGAGCAGATAAACAAAATTCCACTCAGCATCATCATAGCCCCCAGAAGGTAGGCCACCTCTACTGGCATAGTTTTTGTGACTATATTCTGCTGGATTGCTTTGAGATGTTGGAGTTCTTGACCCGATCTTTTCATATCATTGACAATCTGGCTTAGAAGCCTTTTTACCTTCGTGAGATCATTATCGTTGTCTGTATTGTTAAGTGACATAGTTTCATATTCCTCCTTCTTCGGAAAGAATCGTACCCCATCTTCTTATTGTAGCACAGATTTGTTAAAAAGTCAATATAAATTTGACTGAATAATTAATAAGTTATATAAAATGATAACTATAGTGATAAAAGGCGACAAAAGCGTGAAAATCACAATATTTTAGCAAAGGTAATGTGCAGAAGAAAATGATGGATTTTCGGTAAAACACCGTAATTTCAGAAAAGTTAAAAATAAGCTCAAAAAATTGCAAAATCATATTTTAATCCTTGACTTCCCAAAAATACTTCGGTATGATAGTTAAATGTTTGGCTTAATTTTGAAATATTTGAAACCGTACTGGAAGAGTGTCGTTGCGCTTCTAGCTGTCATTGCGCTCCAGGTGTGGACCTCTTTGCAGCTGCCGGCTCTCATGGCGAACATTATTAATAATGGTATCATGAAGGGCGATCTGAATTATGTTTGGTGGACTGGCATGGCGATGGTGGGTTTTGCGACGCTGACTTCTGCCTGTGCCTTCCTAGCTAATTTTCTATCAGCTAGGTTGGGCGCCTTTTTTATGCGAGATTTGCGCAACGACTTTTTCGAACACGTTCTCAGCCTAAGCATTGCCGAGATTGACAATTTTTCCACTGCTTCACTAATTACTCGTACCACTGGCGATATCTACCAGGTGCAACAGGCGGCCACGATGACTTTATCAATGGGTCTTAGGGCACCGCTCACCTGTATTTTAGCGATTATTCAGGCGGTTGCGACGGCACCAGACATGACCTGGATTATTGCTCTGGCAGTAGGCGCAATTATCTTGTTGGCCGGTACGATTATCTCGATCGTCATGCCGAAGTTCCAGCTGATTCAGAAGCTGGCTGATCGTGTTATTATGCTAACCAGAGAAAATTTGACTGGTCTGCGCGTTATTAGGGCCTTTAATAATGAGGCGGTAGAGAAGCGTAAGTTTGATCGTACCAATGAAGAGTACGCCAAGTTGGATATTTTTGTAGATTCAATGATGTCCTTGCAGAACCCGCTCATTAGCTTAGTTTTTAATGGTACAACTTTGCTCTGTATCTGGATCGGCGTTACGCTGATTAGTAAAGATTTTGCTTATCTAGGTAATATGATGGCATTCATGCAGTATGCTATTCAGGTGGTAATGTCCTTCCTCTTCATGACAATGCTTTTCGTAGTTTTGCCACGGGCGAGCGTTTGTGCGAAACGTGTGAACGAGGTACTTCAGACTAAATCAAAGATCCACTGGCAGGAGCGAACGCTTGGAAAAGCCCAGCTTAGGCCATCAGTAGAATTTAGCCATGTCGATTTTATCTATCATGGTGCCGAGGAGAAAGTTTTGCAGGATGTTTCCTTTGTAGCTAACGCTGGCGAAACTACTGCCTTTATTGGCTCCACCGGATCAGGCAAATCGACCCTAATTAATCTTGTTCCGCGATTCTACGAGGCGTCCAGTGGCAATATTAAGATCAACGGTTTAAATATTCAGGATTACTCTCGAGAAGATTTAATGCGTCGCATCGGTTATGTACCTCAGCGCGGTGTCCTTTTTGCTGGTACCGTTAAAAGTAATATTCTTTTTGGTGCGCCGGAAGCTGACGATCAAGTAATGAAGCACGCCGCCAAAGTTGCTCAGGCTGATGGTTTCATTGCGAAGATGGAGAAAGGCTATGATTCGCACATCGCTCAAGGAGGTACCAATGTTTCTGGCGGTCAGCGCCAACGTCTTTCAATTGCGCGAGCAATCGCTAAAGATCCAGATATTTACGTCTTTGATGACTCATTTTCGGCTCTTGATATGCAGACGGATGTCAAGCTTCGTCAAGAACTCAAGCCGGTAACTCAGGATGCGGTCACCTTGATTGTGGCGCAGCGGATCAGCACGATTCGAGATGCTGATCAAATCGTGGTGCTTGACCAAGGCAAGGTGGTTGGTAAGGGTACGCACCTAGAGCTTATCGCGAGATGTAAAGTTTATCGAGAGATTGCGAAGTCGCAATTCTCACAAGAAGAATTTGAGAAAGAAGTTGCTATAAGTCAAACTTTAACTAAAAAGAAGGGAGTCTCCAATGAGTAGAAAAAAACAGCACGAGCGACCTCAGAATATGCACCTCGCTTTCAGTTACTTTTTGAAGACGCTCAAGCCTTGGCGCATTCCGATCCTCATCTCTCTATTATTAGCGATCGGTGCTACGGTCTGCTCGATTTTTGGGCCAAACATTTTGGGCCAGATAACTAATATTGCCGTTGAGGATTATCAAACCACGGTTCTGCGGGCTGGCGGCAAGATCCCGGATGCTGAAACTCTGAACCAAGCAATGAATTGGGGTAAATTAAGCAGTTTAGCGATTACTATAATTGTTCTATATTTGACTTCAGCGATTCTAAATTATATCCAAGGTGTGATTTTGGCAAATGTTTCGGCTCGTTACGCCAAGCGTACCCGCGCGGCCATTCTGGACAAGATCTCCAAATTGCCAATCTCTTATTTTGACCAGCACCAGTTTGGTGACACGCTGTCGCACATCAGTAATGATATTGGTGCGATCACAAACACACTTTCAAGTGTCTTGTCGCAAATTATTACCAGTGTGACTATGGTAGTAGGTATTTTGATCATGATGATGACGATATCAGTTTGGTTATCAGTTATCGCGCTGATCGTTGTACCATTATCATTGCTTTTTGTGGCGCTAATCTCTAAAAAGGCTCAGACTCATTTTCGTGCCGTACAGTCGACCTATGGCGCTCTGGAAAATTCCATTGAGGAAGACTATGCTGGCCAGTCGATTATTAAGGCTAATTCTCATGAAGCAGTCTCGCTGACTAAGTTTATGCAAACTAACCAGAAGCTCAGCGATTCCACCTGGAAGGCACAGTTCTTTGGCGCGCTGGCATTTCCCATCACTAATGTCTTCACTAATTTTAGTTATGTCGCTATCTGTATGGTTGGTGGTAGAATGGCTATTGACGGTAAACTGTTGATTGGTAGCGTGCAGGCCTTCTTGCAGTACGTTAATCAGTTTAATCGTCCAATTACTGAAGTTTCTCAAATTGCCGCCAATATTCAACAGGCTTTAGCGGCTGCCGAACGTATTGCTGCATTTCTCGAGCAAACCGAAGAAGTTCCAGATCTAGAGCCAGCTCTTAAAGTAGCAAAAGTTGAGGGGCAAGTGGAGTTCCACCACGTAGATTTCTCCTACGGTAAAGATCCGACGATTAAGGATTTTTCAGTCACTATTGAGCCAGGTATGCAAGTAGCTATTGTTGGGCCGACCGGAGCTGGTAAAACTACCATTATCAATTTACTCATGCGATTCTATGATCCTGATTCGGGCTATATTGCCGTGGATGGTGTACCAACTAGAGAAATGAGGCGTGCTGATGTCCGAAAACTCTTTGGCATGGTCTTGCAGGACACTTGGCTATTCTCTGGAACGATTGAAGAGAACCTCCGCTACGGGAAGCTGAATGCAACGCACGATGATATTATCCGTGCCACCAAAGCCAGTAACACGCATCACTTTATCGAAAGCTTATCACATGGTTATAAAACAGAAATTTCTGAGGATTCCGATAATATTTCCGCTGGCGAGAAACAGTTGCTTACTATTGCTCGTGCTATGGTAGCTGATCCCCCGATGATGATTTTGGATGAGGCCACTTCAAATGTTGACACCCGTACCGAGAAGCTAATTCAGGAAGCTTTTACGAAGTTAACTCATGGCAGGACTTCCTTCGTCATCGCGCACCGGTTGTCGACTATTCGTGACTCGGATTTGATTTTGGTGATGCGCGACGGTAGTATTGTTGAGCAAGGCAAGCACGACGAATTACTCAAAGCAAACGGGTTTTATGCTGAATTATATAATTCTCAGTTTGAAGAAGCTGAGTAGGATCATATTGCTTTATACTTAGTGCTTAAGGTGATGTAATAGCCAACAAAAATATGTTATCATAGATATATGAGCGAGGTAATGAAAAATCATGAAGAAACTGATGACGGCCAAGAAAAAGTCAGCGGGTGGGGTAGTCTAACTAAAATAAAATATGACCCAGAAAAGGCTCAAGAGAATATAGACAAAGCGTTGGCCGAGCGCGCAGCGAGAGAGAATCAAAACATGCCGGAGAAAACTGAATTACCGACTGATATCGAAGAGATTTTTATAAATCAGATGGTACAGATTCACGATGCTACTATAAATCCAGCTCAGAGTTCGAGCGCCGAAGATGTAGAGAGAAATCCATATTATGAGATGTCAGACAAAGTTAAAGTTAAGCAGAATTTAATGCAGACCTTTGATTATTCTGGGGGTAAACTTGCGCCAACAGCAGAACTGGATAATTTAATTACGGAATATGAAGTAAAATTAGCTGAAGCGCAACGAATTGGCGATGATAATAAAATAGAGTGGCTAAAAGAGGAAGTGGCAAAAAGGCGAGAAGCACGCGAGTTATTAAAAGGCGGTTCAGAATTATATGATATGTTTGAGCAACAAGCCGTGGAGCTTCAAAACAAGGGTGATGTTTTGTCGCAGCGACAACGACAGGAAGAAAGAAAGATAAGTTACGAAGATATGGCTAAGCGACGTCAAGAAAAAGCGGAGCAGCAAGTTGAGTCATTAATCAATAAGATACCTAAAGAAGAGCTTGAACGAGTGCATGATGCAGTATTTGACCATGTTGACAAAAAGCAAGTCAATAAACTAGTTGAAGAAAAAATTCGTGAAATTCCGCCAGAAGTTTTTGAGCATATTAGTAGTGAGTATCGGCGTAATCCCAAGGAAGCATACGAAGTCGTCGTGAGCCAGCTCACGAAAGGTTTAGGTCTTGAGAATCGGCCCAAAACTGGTCGCCTACCTGCTCCTAAAAATATTAAGGAGTTTATTTACGGGCCAGATGGTTATTATAGTCCTGACAGTCAGGAGCTACTGTTGAACCCGACTAATTCCAAAATGGGTGACGTTAAACTGGCTTCGCACGAAATGTTTCATATCTGGCAAGACGAGGAAGTCTTCGCCGGAACGGATCGTGGTATTTTGTATGCTTATAATAACGAAAATTATATTACCCCAGATCAGGGAATGAAGAAATATACAGGCCAGCTTATAGAAGCAGAGGCTTATGCTTTTTCTAATAAATTTGTAAGCGAGCTGAAGAAATACATGGGGATTAGAGGTAAGATTCGACAATTGACTCATCGACCGCGCCGCTCTGAGCAAAAGGATAGCTAAAATACTAAATATTAGCACTACCTCTATTGACTTTTTAGTAAAAGTGTGCTACAATAAAGATAAGCTAGAGGAATCTGGAAAGTTTTTGATGGGTAATACATAAAGATCGGACGGATTTTACCCCTTAAAATAATTTTCGATCTATGCTATAATATAAGCTATGACGACACTAAATGACTATCGCGATGAAAGATTACGCAAACTAAACGAAATTCGAGCACAAGGTATTAATCCTTATCCGGCCAAGTCCTGGCGCAACACGAAGATATCGGAAGTTGTGGACCATTTTGAAGAAAAACAGGGTCAAGAAGTAGTGATTGCGGGACGGATTGCGGCGATTCGCTCGTTCGGTAAGATTGCCTTTATTAAGGTGCGCGATTATTTTGGTGAAGTGCAAATCTTTATGCAAAAAACCGATCAAATTCCGGAGGGAGAGTTCGGTATTAAGAGCATTAAAATGCTGGATACGGGTGATTTTATTGAAGCTAGAGGCAAGGTTGAAAAGAGTAGTACTGGTGAAGTTTCGGTCTTTGCGGATAGTGTACGGCTTTTGACTAAGGCTTTAAGGCCATTGCCGGGGCGAGATGGCTTTACTAATAAGGAAGAGCGCTACCGCAGACGGTACGTAGATATGAACGTGAATCCGGAGGTACGGGACAGAATGGTGCGCCGGTCGAAGTTTTGGCAGGCAACGCGAGAGTTCATGAATTCCCGTGGCTTTATCGAAATTAATATTCCCGTCCTTGAACACACTACCGGCGGAGCAGACGCAAACCCGTTTGTGACTCATATGGACGCGCTGGATGAAGATTATTATCTCAGAATTAGTCATGAGCTGCCACTCAAGAGGCTACTCGGCGCAGGGTTTGAGAAAGTTTACGATATCGGTCCACGTTTTCGCAACGAAGGGATTGATGATGAGCATTTGCCGGAGCACATTGCCTTCGAAAGTTATGCCGCCTATGAAAATTACGAAGACGGTATGGAACTTTATGAGGCTATGATTAAATATGTTGCTAAGGAGACCTGGGGCACCCTACAGTTTAAAGTTGGTGGTTTTGAGGTAGACTTAGATCAGCCGTGGCCGAGGGTGAAGTACGCTGATTTATTGATGGAGAAGTTCGGGATTGATGTGTTTAATCCGGATCGGGAGAGAATTCAAGCGGTGCTAGCGCAAGAATATGACGCTGACAAATTCAACCCGGACGACAAGGCGGAACGCGAAAAAATCAAGCGAGAGTTGTTGTCTGATAGTGTTAGTACGCCACGCTTATTAGACTGGGCCTGGAAGATGATTCGTAAAACTTCAGCTGGGCCGTATTGGTTGATTGAGGAGCCGCTCAGTCTTAGTCCGCTGGCGAAGGTGAGTGACGAGAATCCGTTGGTTACTCAAAGATTTCACCCGATTATTGCTGGTACGGAAATGGGTAATGGTTACAGTGAGTTAAATGATCCTCTGGATCAGTTAGCAAGATTTGAAGAGCAGCAAGCTATGCGTGACGCCGGCGATTCCGAGGCGCAGATGCTTGATATGGACTTTGTCGAGATGCTAGAGTATGGCATGCCACCAGCTTGTGGCTGGGGAAATTCCGAGAGAAATTTCTGGTTGCTCGAAGGCGTTAGCGGTCGTGAAGGCGTACCATTCCCGGTGATTAAGCGGAGAGGGAATGAAGGCTGATTGGCAGACCGCCGAGGTATTAGAGCCAGAAAGTTATGCTGATCTAAATGAAGAATTACCAGCAGTAGTTTTTTGGGTGCCATCCGGCAAAAGCTTTATCTTGTCGCTTGATCCAGTGATTGATTTTGAGATCAATAATAAGGGCGTATCAGCATGGCAGCTAGGTTTTGAAGCCGCCGACCAGACGGTAACCCGAGAGTATCAAGCGGCAATCGCCATGCTGCGCAAATCCAATTATGTTGTAGACGAGCAAAATGGCAGCGTCTTAGTGCGGCCTTTAACCGATCTAGAAATTGCAAATACGCTCCGTCCGGAGCGCATGCTAGGAGAGTAGAGAAAATTTGCGGGGTGTAGCTAAGCGTTTGCGGATATGGATTTATTGACTGTATTAACATAGCAAATGAATTTCATAATGTAGATAAGCAGCACGCAACAGATGTAGCCAACGGCGATCAACCCAGTAAAAGCGTCAAAACCGGTGAGCTGCATCGCAGTTTCAACCAGGGTAGTGATGACGCCGATGCTTGGTCGGTAACTGGGCTTCGTTATAATCATAAAGTCCCCGCCAGCCTGCTTCATGTAGCTATTAAGTGCTTTTAGCTCTTCTGGTGACAACACGAAAAACCTTTCGTGGTCTGGACTGTAAAGCTTCAGTGCTTCCGCGGTCGTTTTGCCAGTTAATTCCTGTACTAGTTGTTTAATACGACCACGATCCAACCCAAATTGCACCAATTCGTTATCTCGAAAGAGATGGTGATTGCAGACCCGGGTGAAAACCAGCCGCTGCTCTGGAGTCTGAAGCTTCTGTTGTAATTTCTTTAGTTCCGCACGCGAGAAATCGAGCTTATGGGTACTGCCATTTGGCAGCGTTACCGAGTAGGTTAAAACCTGACCTTTTTGAAGATCAGCTAATTGTTCCTCAATAAAATTAGCCGAAAACCGTAAGACTGCGACGTCAACACCGTCCACCGTGACGACAGCATATGACGCATTGACGCCACCCTGAAAAATCAGATCTTCAGTCCGGATCAGAGTTGGTTTATGCCGATTAGCATTTAGAGTACCAGTCGTAACATTTTGAGTCTGCGGCATGCCGTGCATTTCATTTAAGAAGCCGAATTGATAGTCCGCCGGGCTTGAATCAATCAAGACCGAAAAGAAAAACGTCACCATGCAAATATTAACGCCGATTGCCACCGTGGCAAGCATTCTGAACAATAACTGAGAGAACCTCATATTCTCCCCTCCTTCCTGTCAAAAAGTCTCTATGCTCTCCAATTGGAAATATACACCCCCTTATCCTTCTATTGTATCACACATCTAGATCTTTGTCAATGATTCTTCAACGTTTTTGCTGATAATAGTTTGGTTTTTAGACGATTTTTAGCCCAAAATGTCAAAAAACTCTTGACTTTTGATAGTATTTATGCTTATGGAAAAGCTCACGACCTTTTGCGGGCTTTAGAAAACTCGCTTGGAACTATCAGACACTTTTTGACGCTGACTTACAGATCCTTATCCTAAAAGTCTCACCCCGTAAGTTGGGAAGAGTAACCTTAGATATGGGGCGGCCGGAAGATTGCGCGGGTAATATTCTAGGCATTTGATTTTTCAGCCAGGTTTCACATCTTGCAATTTACTCCGAGGGATGTTGATTCCGTCCCTGATAAGTGCTGTATAAATGTCTTTAATTGAAGCGTAAGACGGAAGCTTGATAACTAATAGAGCGTGTTGGCGCTTCGATACTCTCTGCGTATGAGATATCTAGTCTTGCAGTGTAGAGGGCGACCAGTTTATTGATATAGCAGAATAACAAAATGCCCCCCGGTAAAACACGACCAGGAGGCAAAAATGCGAGGCGAGAAAATTTTTCATTTAAGCAGGATTTTCCGGCGGAATCATGAAGACCCAGCTTAAAAACTTGAGCACGAGCCTGAGACTGACTACAATTAAACTATAATAGATTAAACATTTTGCGCCACCAACGTTTAGCGGAGTTAGTTCCACTAAGATATTCAGTATAATTTCCCAGAGCCAAGGCCGATCAACATAGCTTGGTCGCCGAATGATCGCGAAGGTTCCGCCATCAATGGCGATCTTACGTTCAATCTCGGTCAGCTCGGATCTCGAAATTACAAAGAAGCGTGCCTTCTCTGCGTCATAAACTCTTTGACTATGTTTTGCGGGCAACCCTAACTCCTCAGCTAACGCTTCCGCCCCCTGAGCTATTAATAGTAGCGTTGATCCTGATTCCTCAATCTGTGGATTGTGCGCCACCTTCAGAACAACGATGTGCCCACCAGCCTCTCGGGCTGAGGCGCGCAGAGCCTTCGTCTCGGCAAAATCAAAGACGAACTGACATTCGTTACCGTCAAGTAATTTGACGGTATAAGCAAAAGCCCGAGCTGCTGCATCCTTTTGCTGTTTCATTTTCTGCAAAAGCTGGCTCAGGTAATTTGCCGAAAACCGCAGGTAGACCACATTGATACCTTCCACGACATGCGCGCTATAAGCTGCGCGCTGATTTCCTTGAAACTCCAGCGGCCTAGGCGCCGCGTGCACATATTCATCAGTTTCGCCCAGAGTGTAAATTTGTATTTGCGGCTCCTCGCCCTTTTGATTGAGCTCATCAATATAACGATAGTGATTTACCGCCAGCAAATTATCCTGACCACCAGCAAAAGCATTGCCG
Source organism: uncultured Candidatus Saccharibacteria bacterium (assembly GCA_947565505.1). Taxonomy (GTDB): domain Bacteria; phylum Patescibacteriota; class Saccharimonadia; order Saccharimonadales; family Saccharimonadaceae; genus Nanosyncoccus. The sequence goes on from CANOGH010000033.1 coordinate 13,374, forward strand.
GCACATGTTACCAGAATCCCGAGAAATATCACAACTAACCACCAAGTTGACCAAAATGCCAGGCGCTTCACGTATCTTTCGTATGCCTCAGATGTTTGATCATCCAATTTCTGCCACCCCCTTGAAAAATTTTTCTATCAAAGTTCTATCAGGTAGATGATCGTGACTTGAAAAGTGATCATAGTACCCACTACTCTTTTAGTCTAGCATATTTTACGGTTTTCGTAAATCCACCCTCTCAGTGCTTCTGTAAGAATGTCTAGCATGATTAGGGTTGAACTAGGGAGTAGTTAAAAACACTTAATCGCATGGAGAGTGGGACGGGACGCAGCTAGTGTCAAGCTGACTACAGCGAATGCGGGCAACAACTTTTGATTCTTCAGTCAGGTTTTGTATCCCATGACTTACTCCGAATGAAGGAAATGCGGCTACTATTATTAAGTGGGTGATTTGGGATCTTGAATATGGGATCATCTGTCATGTGAGCTTGAGTAGTAGGTGACTGCTCGGAAGGGGTAAGGGCAACAATTTAAAGTGACTCAACCTAGAAGTTTTTTAAGATGGAGCCTCTAGCAATCGCTAACTAATGTTTAAAATTGATTCCTAAAAAGTGCCGATTATGCTACAATTAAACTATGAGTGGCAAGGTAATGATTATAGGTACAGGAAATGTGGGGGCAAGTATTGCCTATGCGTTAATTAATCAACGCACGGCGGTGAAGGAAATTATATTAACCGATCTTGATATGGCGGATGCTGAAGGTGAAGTCTTAGATCTGTCTGATGCACTAGCAGTGGCTCCGAGCTGGTTGAGAATTCGCGCTGCCGGTTATGAAGAAGCAAGGGATGCTGACATCTGTATCCTTACCGCTGGGGCCAATCAGAAACCGGGCGAAACCCGAATTGACCTAATACAAAAAAATGCCCGCATTCTTCAAGAAATCGTTACAGAGCTGAAAGCCAATGATTTTAATGGTATCTTATTACTTGTGACTAATCCGGTAGACGCTTTAAGTCGGTTAGCCTTGGAATATTCTGGCTTGCCACCTGAGCGGGTGATTGGTAGCGGCACCGTTCTGGATACGGCCAGGTTAAAATTGAAAATTGCCGAAACTCTCCGGGTTCACCCTAAGTCGGTCCATGCTTATCAGGTAGGCGAACACGGTGATAGCGAAGTCACGCTCTGGTCGACTGCTAACGTAGGTGGCGAAAAGCTCATTAATCTATTAAACCAAAAGGAGCGCCGTGAAATTTCCCAGTACGTTAAAAACGAAGCCTACGAGATCATTAGGCGTAAGGGCGCAACTCATTATGGCGTGGGCAGTTGCGTGGTGCAGATTGTCAACTCAATTTTAAATGATGAACGCCGCGTTCTATCGGTTTCTAGCTATGATGATTGTACTGGTACTTATAACGGTTTCCCAGCAATTATTGGGCGTGAAGGCGTAGCCCGACGCCTAGAGATTAGCATGACCGAAAGTGAAGGGATTGACTTTCAGAAGTCAATTAATGCTCTCAAGATGACCCTCAAAATGGCCAGTAAAGCTAAGGAATAGCCTATGAAAACACCCCTATCTTTTCATTATAGCACACTTTGTAATAAAAGTCAATGGTTCTGTCTCCACTTAACCCTCAAATGCAACATAACCGGGATAAAAAGTGTAGACTGGGGC
>CANOGH010000034.1 GCA_947565505.1 uncultured Candidatus Saccharibacteria bacterium
CTAAAAGCAGACCAGGAGGAGTAGACGCTTTTAGTTGGAATTATGCGACAAGACCGCTATATTTCTTAGAAAATATCGTTTACTTGACACATCTACTAATAGTAAAAGACCGTATTAAATGAGATAGAAAGAACAAGAAGCCAAAAGAGTTCGAGGGAGGACATAAAAATTAACCTTATTCCCTAGCCTGATTTCAGCCTTAGTATACCACACTTTAAGCGCGTGGAGCGCCTTAGGAATAAAAGTAATCCGTATTGATACCCAATAATAAAAGCTGGGGGTAAGGAAGAGTGTTTTGCGACAAGCATCAGAATAGAGAAAAATATCCCATGGCCTGAAGACGGTATGATATAATGAAAGGAGAATCATAATTTGGGATAAGTGTTTCTGCAACTCGACACCTACAGCGAACTGAGGATGGCTTGTTTTAGGGCCTGCCGTTTAAAAATCGCTAGTCAATGGGTCGTGTTCGTCCGGGTGGAAGGTAAGCTTGGCTTACCTTCGCGCAGAACGCTCGCGAGCGTTCTGCCTGGTTTCCGGGGTAAAACCCCGGAAACCAGCACCCAGACCAAAAGAATCAAATCATTAATCAGGAATCCGGTAATGGGTATAAACTTCAAGAAATCAAATACTTCATCAAAAAAATCGAAAAAGAAAGGACAGAAGACAACAGATTTAGCCAGTCAAAACGCAGCTATGAGAGTCCTGCTTCAGCACGGGATCAACGAGCAGCTGGATGCAGAACTACCAGTTAGGCAGCATTTTGGAAAAATCGATCCAGACCTAGATGACGACCAAATGCTTATTAGTGATGAAGACATACCAGAATGGGTGGCACAGCCAGCCAATCCGCAAGTGATGGAACTACTTGAAGAAATAAAAAAACGTAACCCAATCAATATTAATGTCGCCTACATGAGTGGCGACGATGGTTCGGCGCGAACAGACGCAATTTCAGATAGTTTGCTTGATGATGTGGTACTAGTTGCTATGCTAGTAGACTCAATTGCACGTGGTTACGAAGTCGACTACGATGAGGTTATCGGCATGGTCAATGACTTTAATGAATATAAACACCAGCAAATGCCGGATCTTTCTGATGACGAATTGGCTGCCTTGCAAAAAATGGATTCGCGCCTCAAGAAACATAAACTTTAACCCCGGCATATGATATAATTCTAAGAGTATGGATAACTTAAAGATTCAAGAAAACCTGCCGATTGCTAACCTCACAACTATGCGCTTGGGTGGCAATGTGCGCTACGTCGTTACTGTTAATTCCAGCATGGAGATACCGCAAGTTTTAGAGTTCGCACGGCAGCGTAACCTGCCATACTGGGTGATGGGCTCCGGCGCCAACACGATCGGAAGAGATGGCGGTTTTCATGGTGTCATCATACTGAATCAAATTAAGGGTATTTACATCGGGAGCACCAGCAAGTTGACGCCTTTGCGGGATTTGGACGAGGGTTTTAGTCGATATTTACCAGATGAAATTATCATTCAGGCAATGGCGGGAGAGATTTGGGACGATGTAGTAGAACTGGCCTGTAATTTGGGTTACTCCGGTATTGAAGCGATGAGCAAGATTCCTAGTACTGTGGGGGCTGCGCCAGTCCAAAATATTGGAGCCTACGGTCAAGATATGGCAGCAGTGATTCAACAGGTTGAAGCACTTGATACCAAGACGGGACAATTCGTCAAACTTAAAAAAGACGAGATGAAATTAGGCTACCGTCACACCCGTTTCAATCATGGTCAGGACAAGGATAGATTCATCATTACAAGCGTCACCATGAAGTTACGTCAAGGTCAAATCGAGCCGCCATTTTATAATTCCCTACAACGTTACATTGATGAACATCAAGAGACTGATTTTTCACCTAAAAATATCCGCAGAATGGTCAGCACAATTCGGGCGGAAAAATTACCGGATCCTGCAAGAATTGCCAGCAGCGGAAGCTTCTTTACTAATGTTTATTTAAATAAAGCTGAAGCAGATATTGCCGAAAGTAAAGGGACCCCCTTGTGGCGAAACGCCGATGGCGGAGGTAAGATTAATGCGGGCTGGCTAATTGAGCAGTGCGGTTTTAAAGGTCAGTTGCTACATGGTTTTAGAGTAAGTGAGAAAGCCGCACTGGTTTTAATTAATGAGAGTGCAAGAAATTACACAGATCTCGCTAAAGCTCGTGCAGAGATTGTAGATGCGGTCGAGCAGAGATTTGGCTATCGGATCGAGCAAGAGCCAGTAGAAATTGGAGATGAAGCATGAAAGAACTAAATGGGCGCGAAATCGCCGATTACATGAAGAATAATCAAGTACACAGCGTCAAAAGCTTAATTTCCAGAAAAGTGCACCCCAAGTTGGTGATTATTAGAGATAATAGCAATCCCGTGATTGAAAAATACGTTCAGTTAAAGCAAAGGTATGGTGAGGATATTGGAGTAATTGTGGAAGATTGGCTTGGTGAGAACGTGCGTGAACTGATCGAAAAAGCCAATCGAGACACCAGCGTACACGGGGTGATCGTACAGTTACCGCTGCAGCAAAGTGAGCAGCTAGACGCGGTTTTAAATATGATCGCACCAGAGAAAGACGTGGACGGCTTAAATAATTATTCGCTTCATGATATAAAAAGTGGTGATTTTCGGGGTGATTCTGAACTAAAAATCACAAAAAAATATTCGTCTGATGATATAATTACAGGGGTAATTAGGGGAAATATTGATGGAAAAAATTATTCGTCCGATGATATAAATTCAGAAGAACCGGTCTTTGAGTCGGCCACAGCAACCGCAATCAACTGGTTACTCGCAGGATATGATATTGATTTAGAACATAAGAGAATTGCGATAGTCGGTAGGGGTCGATTGGTGGGGGCACCACTTGCTAGAATGTGGTGCAATTCTGGGTATCAGGTTGAAGTATTTCATCGAGGTAGCGATTTAGAGAGGTTGCGAGATTTTGAGGTGATTGTTAGCGCTACTGGGGTACCGCGATTGATTACTAGCGAAATGGTTAAGCCCGGGGCGGTGGTAGTTGACGCCGGAACTGCCAGTGAAAAGAGCGGGCTAGTGGGAGACGTAGACGACGAGGTGCGAAAACGAGATGACCTCAAGGCGCTGACACCGAGAATTGGTGGAGTTGGACCTTTGACCGTGACGGCACTATTTGAACATGTTATAATAGCAGCGGAACAAAGCATTAATAAGAAAGGACTCAATATAAAATGCCTGTAATCGTAGGTGGAGTAATTGAGAAAGATGGAAAATATTTGCTAGTACAAGAGAATCACGGGAAAGTGAAGGGTAAGTGGAATTATCCGTCTGGACGTCTGGAGACTGGGGAGCTGTTGATGGAGGGTGCTAAGCGCGAAATTCGCGAAGAATGCGGATTTGAAGTGGAGCTCACTGGAATTTGTCAGATTGGCACTCATCGCTTTCCGACCGAGCCGTTTGCAATGGTGGTGTTTACTACAAGGGTTACCGGTGGAGAAGTTGTAATCGACCAGATAGAAATTAGTGACGCAAAGTGGTTCTCCTATGAGGAACTATTAGAAATGAAAGACTCCCTCAGAAACAGTGATCGCATACTTAATGCGATCGACCACGTCCGGAACGGAGTGATCGCACCCATGGAGCTGATCAAATTTTATGAAAACTCGGAGGATTTAAAGGGTCCGATGACGAGGTCGTAATGAAATTATATCTTGTACGCCACGGAGAAACCGACTGGAATGGCAAAAAACAGCTGCAGGGTTGGGCTGATATTCCGCTGAATGATCGCGGGATCATGCAGGCGGAAGCGTTAAGAGATAAAATTAACCAACAGAGTTTAGCATTTGAAGTTTGTTATAGTTCTCCGCTTGCTCGCGCATTCAAAACCGCGGCGATTATTACGAGGAATATAACCCCAATTGTCCAAGATGATTTACTGAAAGAACGGGGGTTTGGCGACGTGGAAGGTAAAATTTTAAAGAGCTGGGACGAGTTTGGTGTAGATATTTTTGACGAAACCTTAAATTCTAATATTTACGGAATTGAACCAATTCGAGATTTTCAGCGAAGGGTGGAATTATTTTTAGGTAAACTAAGACAGAAGCATACGGAGGATAAGAAAATTTTAATTGTCACGTCGGGCGGAACAATTAAACGTGCGCTATATACTTTAACAGGAGATCGACAATTTATTAGCCAGGACTTTCATATTAAGAACTGCGTGCTGAGAGAAATTGAGATATAAAAAAGACCGTTTCCCTGTTTTATAGGGTTACGGTCTGGTGAATAAGGTACGGAATCAATATTCCCGAGATGGGGATTAAGCCATATTATCCTGTTCGACTACCAGCCACTTAACGATTTCTTTCGCAAAAAATACCTCTAAGTTATAGAGGGGGGTGGACTTAATGGTGTAGCCCTCGGCTGGCTCTATTAGAGTGGCGTCTATGAACTGTTGCGTCCAAAAATCCGTAACAAACACAAAGTCGGGTCTTACTATTTTGCTTTCCCCCTGCAGTTCCTCATCAACAGCTATCCGTACCTCATCAAACTCATCCAGCGTTAAAACGGATTTTTGAAACTTCCTCTGCATCATTTTGATAAAGTCAGCATCACCGACTCGGTAAAATTTTCGCAGGATAGGATGTCTGTCAGTACGCTCCTCGAAATAGCTTTGCTGGAACTTTTCTACCAAGCAGCAAGGGCCGACGATCCAGTTGCAATTCAGCGAGCCATTTTCGTATAAAGCCTTTGCCTGCTCCATGACGATCTTACGGTACTTGAAATTCAAGTACCTTATTTGGTCACGCAATCCATCCATCACGTAATCAGATGCCACAATCCAGTTACTGAACCCTCCAACAAAGCACTTTACGCCCCGATTTACCAGATCTTCCACCTGCTGGCGTTGTAATGTTGCAATTGTATCCGTTTCCTCTTCGCGAGCCTTAATACAGGATCGAGAAAGCTCTTCATCTGGATATACAAATTCCAGGCGGAGACCGTACTGCTTGGCATAATAGAGAATTGCCTGCTCAAGCTGCTGATCGTCATATTTATTGATTCCTCTCATAAATCCTAACTTCATTTTTTTGCCCTCCTCTTCATGAAGTGTTTTAGTAGCGTAGCTTGTTTTAAAAGTGCGTTTTTTGACATAACTACGCCAAAATCTAAGGCTTATAGCACTCTGCTAAATCCTTCTACTTCCATCGTATCATAGATCATGAAAAGAGTCAATAGTAAAATAACATTTTCCTATTACTGTTACTCATATCACATAGAAGGCGAGCTTTTTCTTATAGATGCTGCGTGCAGGACAATAGTTTTTATGGATAATTTTGAGAAAATGGCAAGAATATTACTTATTTTGCTTTATTTTTGGAGTTGGAAGTTACGATGTATGAAGTTCCCAAAAAGCAAGCACTATTTCCCTTTTCTACCTTGAACTACATTTGCGATCAGGTTGGCAGCTCCCTCCACACCGATCGAGGAATTAATGCAGAGGTCATAATTGGCAGGACTACCCCACTTTTGCCCAGAAATCATTTCGTAGTATTCGGAGCGATTCTTATCAGAACGTTTAATGTGTTTAATTGCTTCCTCTTGGGTATCGCCATACATCTCTTCGACATTCTCGATACGCAAGTCTTTCGGTGCATAAACAAAAACTCTTAACAAATTTGGTCGTTCGCGCAGGACGTAATCTGCAGCACACCCCACAATCACGCAGGAACCTTGGTCAGCGAGGTACTTGAGAGCTTTTTCCTGAGCTTCAATCGCATATTGGGCGGGTGAAGTTGTTAGATAAAGTTCCGTAAGCGGTTCGTCACCATCGACCTTATTAATATATTCAGCATCAAGACCGCTTTCCTTGGCAGCAATTGCAGTGGTTTCCTTGTAGTAATAAGGGATTTTTAATTCCCTTGCTACTAATTCACCAATCTTTTTACCTTTGGATCCATGTTCGCGAGAGATCGTAATAATCATACCCTTGACAGAGTTCTGGATCTCGCCTTTTTCAGCCGTCCCAGCCATACTCTGTTCACGACCAAGCTTGCGGAAGAAGAGGAATGCCATGCTCGCAGCCACAGTCAAGCCAATCACATCGGCAATTGGTGCTGCCCAGAGTATGCCGTCTACGCCCATAAAAGTCGGTAAAATTAATACTAGCGGCACAAAACAAGCAATATCACGAAGCAGAGAAGCCACGGTTGCTTTGAGTGGTTCGCCCACAGCCTGGAAAAACACCGAAATCACTTTAATGACACAGGTGAAGGCCATCAGCATGAGGAAGATCCGGAAGGTTTTAACCGCAAATTCAAGATACAGCTCGGATTCAACACCAAAGAGGCTGATGGGTAGTTCTGGGAAGAATTCAAAGATAATCGTAGCGATCACCCCAACTACTAGGGTAGCGCTAATGCAAAGGCGGAAAGTTTGACGTACACGATCGGTTCTACCTGAGCCAATATTATAACCCAAGATTGGCTGTGCCCCAATGATAATACCCATAGCAATGTTAATCACAATAGAGAAAACTTTCATGCAAACACCGAAAGCCGCCAGTGGAATATCAGCACCATACTTTGATGCGCCGCCATATTTGGTTAACATGATATTGCTAGCCGTAGATATCACCACGATCGCAAGACTAGTGATGAGGCTGGAAATACCAAGCTTCAAAACATTCTTCAAAAGCCCAGCCTCAAAACGGAAGCTCCGTAACTTGAGTTGGAAAGTTTTGCTGCGCGTGAGGTAAATTAGCACGACCGTCAGGGTAGCTAGCTGACCAATTGCGGTAGCCCAAGCGGCACCTTGCATCCCCCAATCAAATCCAAAAATAAAAACAGGATCAAGAATCATGTTGATAATTGCGCCGCTCAAAGTTGCTACCATAGCGAATTTAGGTGAGCCGTCCGCCCGAATAATACCGTTTAACATCGCTCCGATCATATAAGCCGGGATAAAAGCAAGAACAATAAGCAGATATTCCCGCGCTAAGCCGAGGGAGGTTTCCGATGCGCCGAAAATTTTCAGAATATCATCCGTAAAAAGATAACCTGCCGCTACAAAAACAAGACTAATAATTAACGCTGTCAAAATACTATTACCGATTGCCTTGTGTATATTCTTAGTGTCTTGACGCCCTTGACACAAGGAAAGGTAGGCCGCCGCCCCGTCGCCTAACATACCGCAAAAAGCGTAAGCTAGAACTGTTACTGGAAACACCACAGACGTTGCAGCATTGCCAAAGTAGCCCAACTTGCTATTACCGATAAAAATCTGGTCGACGATATTATAGAGCGAACTGACTAGCAGCGCCAGGATACAAGGAATCGCAAACTTCAGTAACAGTTTTGAAATTTTCTCTTTTCCAAGATAATGATTATCCCCTGCTTGCATAATTCTCCTTAATTAAGCCGTTCCCTTTGATAAAATTATCTAAGAAAATCCGGCTATGGTTATTATAAATAATATCATTCCCCTCAGTCCGCCTTCAAAAACACGCGCAATTGCTTCCAGAGTCAAGGCAAAAGGGTCATCCTAGACTTCCCTTTGCCCTCAATACTTTTCATAATTGCTTTGGCAAAACACAGTAATTTTGTGGTTTTACTCACTGTATCACAATTTCACTGAAGTTTACCAAGTTTAGGTCAACTTTATGTATTTTACACAAGTTATTTAGAAAAATCAAGAGCGATTTCAAACAGGCAGTTGGTTTGATAGCTACAATTTTGTCTAGCTGAGTCAATCTTACCTATCCAACAAACTTTCTTTCGAGCTTTTAATTTATCAGATTTACAAGCCAATCAAATTACGTCAAGATCAACGACACATTAGTGCGTTTCATGCTGCATTTAATTTATCTAGAGGAAACATTATTTAATGGTTTATGAATGATGATTTTATTCTAAATACGTTTTACTTTATTGAATAAACTATCTTGAGGATTGTTTTAATACTGATTTATTAAAAATCTATTGACTTTTTAGAATGATGTGCTACAATGGAGTGATAGAGGGGTGATACTCCTTGCAATTTGAGAATTTATCAGATTAAGGAATAACCTTTTATTGATTAGGATTAATAGTTGATAGTGGCTGCCGAGTAGCAAAAGCGCGAAGAATAATAACAAATTCTCCACTCTTTTGCTGCTTAGCAGCGAGAACCCTATACACTTACCCACATGCGCACCCGGAAAGAGGTCGCATGCACAATGAAAGGAGTTACTGTATATGAACAAGCTTGACCCGAAGTTATTCTTACCAGTTTTTCAGCCAGGACACGAATGCCCGTCATTACCTTCCGAAAAGGAGTTGTATGAAATCGGAACAAGTAACCTGAGACGTATCGCGAGGCTGCTCTTTAGGCAAATTGGTGAATTAGATTTGAAAATCGCACGCCTGTTGCCTGCTCATGACGCAATCGAAGCAGTGAGTACAGAAGATATTAAAACATATGTCCCCCTGGACGACAATATGCAGCCCTTACCGGCCGGAAAATGCAGCTGGCACGCAGTGCCCCTGCTGGGCACATATGGCACAGACGAAGGAACTTGCCATTTCGGAAGCGATATTGCGTCGTGGTGTAGTGATAACTGCCTCCAACATAAGCGTAGTAGCATATTCAATGCAGACGGTGTCAAAGTAGGTCGATGCGCAGTTACCTGTAACGACCAGCATAGTAAATATGCACATTCCGAGAAAGACTGCATGATGACAGATCTTAAACACAGGTCAGAGTGCGCAAAGCACCTCAAGGGGCTCTTGGATAGCTATACAGAGTATCGCAAAAATCTCAACGACTATTACGATCTACTGACAAGGGTGGCTTTCCAGGAAGCAGAGCCGAGACCACTCATCCCGATCTGGAGAAGCAGTGACGATTTTCATTTAGGAGAAGAGGTGGCAGCGTACGGCAATATCAGAATCGGCGTAAACGGGTTTATCCCTGGTCATGTGAGCGCAACAGACAAGTATGATACGGTTACTGTAACCTTTTTAGATGGCAACTTACATAACTATCAGGCATGCGATCCGCGCCTGATCAGCATTGATGATGCCCTGTTTCTGTCCAGAAACCACGATTACCTGAAATTGTGGGCATCAATCTACGATACTCAGACCCATGGAGACATTTCCCAGGTCTGCGGAAGCATCGTAGCAGAGAAGGTGATAGAAGCCTACGGCAATTTAAACGTTACAGCACTCTTTGAGGCTTTTGACATTACGCCATTATTTCGTAATTACGGTACAACGGCTACTCCTACGCCGACTTCAACTGTCACTAAAGAAGAGCCTGGCGACACCAAGTAACAAAGTTTAGCCTTGCTATGTCAGGAATACGTATGAGAAGAATAGCGATACCATCAACTATTAGCACCTAGCGGTAGATCCATTACGACGCTCGTAGCAGATGGCTCAAGCCATAATGTCTTAGTCTGAAACACAAAAATGGGCCCTGATCGACAATATGACCAGGGTCTTTTTGATATCTTTAAGGATTTTAAAAATAAATTCAATCCTGCCGAATCATGAGTACAATTGGCGTGAAGATAAAGCCTAAAAAATCAGCACCCCCAGAGCAAGTCCCAACAGATTACCAATGCAATCTATTGTTCTACTAGCCACGAGAACCAATTCTGCAAGCAAAATCGCTCTGTGATGACGCCACGGAATGGAGTTATTCCTGAATATTTAAATCAGTACCCAGTCGGCATGATATTAATGCATAACACTGAAACGACTAATCACGCTTCAACATCACCGTAAAAGCCTCCGATGGAATATCAATTTTGCCAAAACGCTTCATGCGCGCCTTGCCTTTTTTCTGTTTTTCTAGGAGTTTCGCTTTTCTGTCTCTGTCTCCAGTATGAATCTTTACCGTAACATCTTTTCGATAGGCGCCAATGGTTTCGCGGGCGATGATTTTTGCACCAATCGCTGCCTGCAAAGCCACCTCATAGTTCTGTCGCGGAATAACTTCCTTGAGTTTCTTAGTGATCTCTCGACCCAAGGCGTCCGCTTCACTGCGATGGCACATAATACTAAGCGCGTCCATCCGATTCCCTGCCACCAAGAAGTCTAGCCGCACCAAATCTTCGGGGCGATAATCAGCTAGTTCGTAGTTGAAACTAGCATATCCGGAAGTAATACTCTTCAATTGATCATAAAAATCCGTCAAAAGATTAGCCATGGGAGCCTCAAAATCAATGACAGCGCGATCTTCAATATACCCAAGATTGGTCTGATGACCACGTTTTTTGTTGATTAGATCCAGAACCCCGCCAATCATATTCTGTGGCAAGATAATTTCTCCTTTTACCCAAGGTTCACGGATTTCTAGTACTGTTGATTGATCCGGCAAGTCTGAGGCGGAACGAATATTGAGTTCGGCGCCGTCAGATGTAGTGACTTCATAATTCGTACTCGGGTTAGTAATGACGAGATTAAGCTTAAACTCACGCTCCAGTCTCTCCTTAATAATATCAAGATGCAGAAGTCCTAAAAACCCAATGCGCAGGCCAAAACCCAGGACTGGAGAATTTTCTGGCTCAAACACTAAGGCCGAATCTGACATGGCCAACTTTTCTACCGCCTCTTTAAGTTCTTCGTATTGATCATTGGATACCGGGAAAAACCCAGCATAAACGAAAGGTAGCACATTTTTATACCCCGGAAGCGGTGCGCTAGCAGGATTCTTGGTCAAAGTCACCGTATCTCCCACCTTGGCTTCGCGAGTAGATTTGAGGCTGGTGACAATGTAACCGATTTCGCCCTCTTTCAGACTAGTACGGGCGGTCATTTTAGGTGTAAGATTACCAACTTCGAGAGCCAAACCGTTAATCCTGGCTGCCATCATCTGGATTTCAGCATTCTTGGGAATTTCCCCCTCGAAAACTCGCACATAGAGCACGACGCCACGATAATCATCAAAGTAAGAATCGAAGATTAAAGCTCGAGTTGTAGTAGAATTATTCGCCTGGTGAGATAATTTTTCTGACGAATTTAGCTGATCTTCACCTCTGTTATTATTCGCCCCTTGAGATATTATAGCACCATTTTTAGCTAGCAGATCTTTGGTTTTCGTAGTAGAATTATTCGTCCCATGAGATATTTTACGAGGAGCCGGCGCTTTTTCAATAATACGATCAAGAATTTTGTCAATATTGTAACCAGTCTTAGCAGAAGCTGGAATAATTTCCTCTTCAGAACATCCTAACAAATTAATAATTTGCAGGCTAACTTTTTCAACATCAGCAGCCGGGAGATCAACTTTGTTAATCACCGGAATAATATAGAGGTTTTGTTCTAAAGCGAGATAGACGTTTGCCAAAGTCTGAGCCTGGATTCCCTGCGTAGCGTCAACTACCAGGACAGCAGTTTCTACCGCCTGCAAAGAACGCGAAACTTCATAAGAAAAGTCGACGTGGCCTGGAGTATCAATTAAATTAAGCTCGAAACCCTGCCAGTGCATTTGCACGGGCGCAAGTTTAATGGTAATACCTTTTTCGCGTTCAAGCTCCATGGAATCTAGTAGTTGCGACTTCATTTCGCGCCGAGAAACCGTACCAGTAAGCTCCATCATGCGGTCAGCGATAGTTGACTTTCCGTGATCAATATGGGCTATAATACAAAAATTTCTGATTTTATCCGTCATATGATATAATTATAGCATAGATTATGGGGAAAATTAAGACAGATTTTGAAAAACGCTCAGATCAAGGTTTTGAAGCTGCAGCTCGGAATAGCCAAGCACCCTGCGCAACTTCCACTCCTAAGAAACTAGTATTGGCGATTTCTGGCGGCATTGATTCAATGGTGATGCTCGATGTATTACTGCGTAGTCGGTTAGTGAAGTCTGAGGATTTGATCGTGGCACACTTTGATCATGGTGCGCGAGACTCATCTCGAATGGATGCGCAATTTGTCGAGCACGTTGCCATTCGCCAGAAACTTGATTTTAGAACCATGCGGGCAGAGTTGGGTGAAAATGTGGCTGAGGATTTTGCTCGCGAACAGCGTTACAATTTCTTGCAGCAAATCAGCCAAGCTAGTGGAAATGCTACGATCTGTACAGCACATCATTTGGACGATCTTACGGAGAGCGTAGCGATTAATTTATTACGAGGGACGGGATGGCGAGGACTGGCAGCACTAGATCGACCAGGAAGCTGGCGACCATTTTTAGACACGGTCTTTTGCCAAATCTTTAATGATTTGTTGCCTGGCGAACCGGTAAGTACTTTACCGATCAGTAAAAATAAAATTCGTCAATATGCCGCACAGTATTCCGTGGTATTTCGTCAAGATCAAAGCAATAATTCAGAAAAATACCTCCGTAATCGTGTCCGCAAACAATTAGATCAAGTGGAGAGCGACGCGAAGCTTAAAATTTTTCGCTTGTGGCAACAACAGAAGCTAATAAAGCAGGAACTCGGTGAGCTGCTCCAGGAAGTGGTGCCGGCCCCGGGGGAGATCTGGCAACGCGAGTGGTTTAGTCATTTAGACGACTGGGTAGCCGTGGAATTACTGCGGGCCGGAACACAGCAGTGTGGCATTAAGGCAACTAGACCACAACTTAGTAATTTTCTCAAAGCCATTCGGACTTATAATCCTGGCAAATGCTTTAACTTACCGGGAGATAATTTAGTAAAATTTAGTAGAACCGATTTTAGTTTAACTGTGTTATAATGAGGCTAGTTTACTCTGTTCTTCGATAATTTGATTTTAGTCCCGATACGTCGCTTTCAAAGATTTTTCTTCAAGGAAATGATGATCTTAATTACAAAATCAGTTTAATTCACCCGTTTCTGCATTTTATATCATATATGAGATATTTTTAGATTATTTTACTTCATTATTTATGACTAAATCCCGCATTTTCATATCATATATGAGATATTTAAGATGGGTTATGAAATACTAAATGTTATATATTTTATATCATATGTGATATAAATGTTAGTTTTTAGCTAATTTTATGCATATGATGAGATAAATGTGCTATACTAAGAACATGAAAGAGCAAGCGAAGAACCCAGAATATCAAGTAATTATCGGCAAAGTGATTGAAAATTTGCGTGACCAAAAGGGGTGGACTCAGGCAGAATTGGCAGAAAAAATAGATAGTAGTCAATCCGCGATTCACCGGATTGAAAAAGGTGGACAAAATATTTCTTTAGAATTGATTAATAAGCTTTCGACGGCGCTGGGCGAACCGATCTTAACGATCAATACGGCGCCTTCACAAAGTTATCGCATTCGTGGTGGACGGGAGCTACACGGCGAGACTACAATCAACACTAGCAAGAATGCAGCTGTGGCACTATTATGCGCTTCCCTACTGAATAAGGGCCGCACTACCTTGCGTCACCTAGCCCGCATTGAGGAGGTCTATCGTATCATTGAAGTACTTGAGTCGATCAATGTGCGCTGTAATTGGATTAATGACAGTAAGGACTTAGAAATTACTCCACCCCGGGAGCTAGACATGGATAGTCTGGATGTAGAGGCAGCCAGAAAAACGCGCTCGATTCTCATGCTGATGGGGCCTTTACTGCACCGCTTACGACGTTTTAAATTACCCTACGCTGGCGGCTGCACTTTGGGTACACGGACCGTAGAGCCACACCTCAAAGCCTTATCAAGTTTTGGTTTGCGGGTTGATACCGCAAGATGTAGCGGTTTTTACGATGCCGAAGTAGATCGACCGCGTCCCGATCAGCGCCCAAATTGCAAACGTAGTATTGATTCAGCCGAGTCACCCTTCCCACCGAAACGCATTGTCCTCATTGAAAGGGGCGACACTGTGACCGAGAATACTCTCATGGCGGCAGCCCTTTATCCAGGTGAAACGACAATTATTGGCGCGTCCTCAAACTATATGGTGCAAGATTTATGTTTTTTCTTGGAAAAATTAGGCGTAAAATTAAGCGGTGTCGGAACGACTACTCTGGTAGTTCACGGC
>CANOGH010000035.1 GCA_947565505.1 uncultured Candidatus Saccharibacteria bacterium
TATACATATTACAAGTATAACACTACTTTTTTGATGGAATTATGCGACAAGACCAGACTTTTTTAAAGCTGGTTGCATGTTTTGTCAATCCGTGCTACAATGAAAAGCGGAAGGGTGGCCGAGTGGTTGAAGGCACCGGTCTTGAAAACCGGCAGGTTAACGCCTCGCAGGTTCGAATCCTGTCCCTTCCGCCAGAAGACTGGCTGGCGCGCGTTTGCACGATAGGCAGGCTTCTTGTTAGAAAAGCGTAGGATGTGGGCCAAAGGTTCGGTCGCTGTAGGAGGTGAGCGAAGTAGCTTGCACAGCAAGACGTAATCCTTTCGCTTTTGCCAAGTATTCTGATGATTCAGAAGTTGGTTTTGGCGGGGATGGACATTGTTGATCTGACGATTGTTTCTTTGTCTGAAATCATAAGCCCAAAAAATTTAAAAATATTATGGTACCATAGCTCAGCTGGTTAGAGCGCAGGACTCATAAGCCTGAGGTCGGTGGTTCGATCCCACCTGGTACTACCACAGAATATATTTGATTATAATACAAAGCAGAGAACCCCAAAGTTGAGGGATTTTTTGTTGATGCCCCCAGATAAAGCATTTTCATAAGTTCTTATTCAATTTGCATTTTGCCCTCGTCTATAGCTTCAATCCGATTATATCGGTTTTACCTCTATTAGTTTGGTTGTTAAAGCTTTGGTAGATTTTTGTGGAACAGCAATTGGATTTTCCAATTCATCAATGTTGACTTGGCGGAGAGTTCTACTACAATATTAAGTCATCATCATCTTTTAAACCCGCTTGCAATGCTTTTTTCTGCATAGAATCATAGCCCCTCTCAACTTCAACATATTCTAAATTATTACTCTGTATCTTACCGTAAATTGCTATACCATATTCCGATGTAAAATTTGGATTTTGATACATACTCCTAACGTCAGGGCAATAATTCTCATCTACAAGTTGTTTAAAACTTGGTATATTTTGCAATATTTGATCATGGTCTGCTTCGGTGGCCATGCCGTTCCTTAGTCCAGTAATATCGCCAAAACTCGCCTTGTTACTCTCAATGTCTTCTATAGGAATAAGGTAAATCTCAATGTCTTCTATAGGAATAAGGTAAATACGATTTTTCCCATTGCAGAAATTATGAGCCAACCTCACTCCGCGCATTTTTACCTCGAGAACTTTACCGGCAGAAAAATCTTCCTTTTCAGAGATTTTTTGACTAAGCACTCTTGACCAGTATGCCTCTTCTTTTTCACCAACTTTTGGAGGAAATGGTAATTCATGTGTAGCTGAGCACTGAAATACATCTTCAAAGATTACTGCTGGAAATGTCTGTGTGGCGTAGTTTGCTTCAACAGTGCCAGGAAGCGTGGCATATAGAATATCTAGTGCGTCATTAGACAAATTAATTTGTTTGTCAAAACACTCCTCGGCAATATATTTTGCATCTTCAATATCTTCCTCGTGAAGCTTGAGGCCGCTCATGCCATTTTTGTCGATTTGGTCACTAAAATAACTACTTTGTCCTGATGCCAAAAACGGAGCTTCCGTTGTACAGTTAAAATCTTCGGCTTTTCGCATAGCCTCCCAGTTATCATATCCAGCTGGTAGTGCTAGATCATAAATTACTTGCAGTTCTCGATTTTGCCTCGTCATATAGTTTTTTCGCACTTCAGCATTGTCACTACCTCCGTACTTAGTGCGCAGTTTTTTCATATGTTCAAAGAAATTCGGCATTTTGCCCAAAATTTGTTCAAATTTTGACGGTTTTCTTGAGGTGCTTTCGCTATTTGGCAGAATTTCATGATTGCTCATTATGCACACCTATCTATTACGCCTAACACTCGATGGACTTATTTTACTAGCTAGCATCTTTTCCTTACGACTATTTAATACAATTATAGCATTACATGGAAAACCAATATAGTTGATAACTTTATGAGGAAGCTTAAGTTATGAAGTTATTAGATTACGAGTGTAAAACTACCTTTTGGAACGATTTTAGTATGGCCGAATTGTTTGGCAAGGAAGCAATTAGGGATACTTATAAGAGGGTTAGAGCGGAATGGGAGCGTGATCAGGTTTACGGTACGGAGCTATCTATGGTACTTAACCATAAATGTTGGTATTGGTATGAAGAGCAAAATACGAAACTTAGTCAATTTTACGCTGAGTTATGGGAAGAATATCATGGGTGGGTGCTGGAGAATTGGGAGGGTGAGGATTTAGTTTATTATTTGAGAGTGGTGGACTGAGTAATGGTTTGCTCCTGTTCGAATTTTTGGAAGGCTTCGAGAGTCTTTTTTAGCCTTTCTAATCTATGCTTATGGATCTCATCGTAGTCCGATTTGTCATCTTTCAATATTTCATTAAGTGTCGAGATTATCTGCGAAATGAGCGATTTCTCATAAAGCCTAGGGATAATACCTAGGTCGTATAGGGTTCTAAACGTCTGTTTTTGTTCTTCCTCCTGCATTTTAGCTACTTGCTCCCACAATTCTTTCTCAAATTCTTCCTTACTTTTATCATGGCGTGACACAGAGGAGCTCCTACTCATCCTTCCGAAAAGGCCATACTTCCTATCAAAATTACACCACGTTTCAATATGTGTTTTCACCCACGCGGCGTCATCATGTTCTATACAGGGAGCAAAGAAAAATGAACACATAACAAACCATGTAATCGGGTCTATATCTGGAAAGATACACTGTGTCATATCATCCATAAGAATAGCTTCCTTATTAGTGAGACTAGGTTCATATAGCCTATTAAGAACTATATCTCCATAAACCATTAATACGGATCTCCGTCCTTTATCCAAATTATTTGCTTCGTTTGGCTCTATTTTCCAACGTTGGAATAATTCATGGTCATTCCATATCTCTGAAAAACGCAACCGACCATTAATGCTTCTGTCGGCGATTTCATGTATTAAGAACCATGCTATGTCATTATCGTCAAACTTCCCAGCCTTGATAGCGCCGTCAACTTCATTAAACAAGACGTCTTTGAAAATGCCGTAATCAGTATCATTGGTACTCGTTGCCATATCCAATAATGCTATAAATAGCGTTTTCTTGGCATGAATTGGTTTGTATGCTTTTTGTTCATCATGTGAATCGTGATATTCCGCGAAGAAGCCTAAAGAGAATTTTATTAACTTTTTGTAATCCTCTAGAGCATAGAAATTTATCTTGTTTAAATTACGAACGAATTGCCATATAAGTTGATCGCAATTATAATGAGATATTCTTCGATAGCCGTAAATTGACGCGTTGGGCTGGGTATTCGGTAGGATACTATATGGTGAAGGAGTATTTGCGAAGGACTGGAAAAAATATTTTCGATGTACTTGCAGAGCCATACGATAACTTTTTGATGCATGCTAAAAATTAGTAATGCAATATAATTGCGAATATTAAATTATTTTTTGGAAAAATTACAGAACAGAACCCTTTATGATGCTTAATCATAAATATGGGTGAGTGTTGGATGATTGGAGATGGCATTTTGGTAAAGTGTCTAAACTAGGCAAGGATTTGTTCCGTAATTGTGCGCATGATCTTTGAAAAAACATTTTAATATAGCGCATCGGAGTTAAAATTGAAATACAGGAGAGAATCACCGAGCAACACATAAACGTGGCGCCTGAATTTGAAAATTTTAGAACTTAGATGCCAAAATAGTTAAATTAAGTTAAAGATTTTAACGGTCACACTTCTGAAGGTGATACGTAGCCTTGATTTTTAGAGAGGTATTTGATAAGATGATGATAATAATTGTTGGAGGTGTAAAATGATAGGCGAATATACAGCATACGAAGAGCGAACGCCGGATAAGCAGTACAAGAAGTTAATGAAGACCGTCTTAGATAAGGGTATGTTAGGTCCTTCTCCAATGGTTGATGAAAATGGCAAAGAAATCAATACAATTGACCTTTTGGGCGCACCAGTCATGCGTTTCAATATATTAGAAAATGGCGTACCATTTATTACTGAGCGCAGCTTGAGGACGTTTTGGAAGGCGGCGGTAGGAGAACTTCTGGCATTCATGAATGGCGTCAGAACTCAGACCGAGCTGGAGGAGTACGGTTGTAAATGGTGGAAGCTTTGGCTAACAGAGAAGAAATGCGCTAAACGAGGTTTGGAAACTGGAGATTTGGGACCTGGTTCATACGGAGCGGCGTTTGCAAACTTTCCTACCATGGACGGAGGTAGTTTTAATCAATTTGCAGAAATTATCAAGCAGATGAAGGAGCGACCTGAGCTCAAGACCCATTTCATATCTCCCTGGATTCCTCAGTACACAATTAGAAATGCGGATCATCAGCAGAAGGTAGTAGTGTGTCCTTGTCACGGATGGATTCATTTTAGAATTATCAATAATAAACTGAGTCTAGTCATGTTCCAAAGAAGTTGCGATATTCTAATTGGCTGCCCGAGTAACTGGGTACAGTATTCGGCATTATTGTTGATTATGGCAGAACATCTGGGGTTAGAACCGTATGAGTTTGTGCATATGATTTCCGACGCGCACATATATGAAAACCAAATGCCATGGATTGAGGAGATCTTGAGCAGAAAAAGCAGAAGGCTACCCACGTTGAAGCTCGTTAATCACCATGATGATATTTTTGCTTATCGACCAGATGATTTTGAACTAGAAGATTATCATCCGCATCCAGCGATAAAGGGGATTCCGGTAGGGGTGTAATATGTTGAGCGAAGAGTTACTCGAGCAGATAGCGACTGTTAAAGAAAATCACAAGAAAGTAGGGCTGGTTCAGGGTTCTTGGGATCTATTTCATCTAGGTCATCTGCGCTACATTCTGAAGGCCAAAGAGCTGTGCGACTTCCTGATTATTGCAATGGATAGCGATGCTAAAATCCGCAAGCGTAAGGGTGAAAGTAGACCCGTGATTCCAGAAGATGAGCGTTTTGAGTTTATCAAGTTATTAAATATCGCAAATGGGATTGTCGTAAAGCCAGTTGATGAGCCAAAATGGAATCTAATTAAAACTGTGCGTCCAGATGTGTTAATCGCTATCAAAGAAAATTATTCAGATGAAGACATCGTAAAATTGGGAGAATTTTGTGGGCGGGTAGCCGTGTTGCCGAGGCAGGCCGAAACTTCAACTTCTGATAAAATTAGGAAAATTACAATTGCAGCAGACAAGTTTCGTAGAATCGCAATGGCCGCAGAACCTAATGAGAAGGAAGATATTAAAGCCGGAGTGCTAGAGGCAGTTGAAAAACTGAAGAAAACAATAGGTTTTGACGGCGCAAACATGCCCGATCCGGTTCCAGATTTAATTGAGCACGCCAAGGAGTCAACTGATTGGGTGGCGCCAGTGACGGCAGGATGTTTTTATAATCAAAAATGGCACTTTGCCACCAATCAGGTAGATTTTAGTATTCCAAGATACGATTTAAAGAACCGCACAGAGTTATTCTATGCCACCATAGAACACGCCGAAATCAAGCTATTGAAGAGGCTGGGCGAGGTGGAAAAACTTGATGTTCCAGTATGGGTGACACTGTTTCCGTGTGATAGATGCATCAAAGTACTAGCGGACAAGGGTGTCAAGGAAATTCGCTACCTGGAAGATCATCCTGAAAGAAATTGGAGCAAGCGTTCACATGAACGCGCCAAAAAATACGGCATTAAACTAGTAAAAGTAACCCCAGACGGAGAGATTTATGAATAATTATAAATATATATATCCACCAAACGCAAGACACCAAGAACAATTAGATATCATGCTTGATATGGAACAGCAGGACAAAGATCCAATGGATCCAGAATATATTGACCAGGAGATTTTATTTAAGACTGATCATTGGCACGTTTCCAATAATAGATTCCCTTATGAGGGCGCCGAGAAACAATTTTTGATTGTGGCAATGGGTCCAGTCTACCAATTAAATGACATTTCGTCAGAAATGTGGGACGATTTGCGAAAGATTTGGCTGAAATTAAAGGACGAATACAGCCTAGATGGCGGTGGCCTGTGTATGCGATTTGGTAATCCAGCGAAGTCAGGAGCATCACTAACGAGAGTACACGCGCACATCATTATGCCGAAGGATGGCGAAAAAGTGAAATTTAGCATCGGCGGTCGCAAGGAATTAAGGGAGGGACTAACTATAAAGAAGTATCGCTGATCAATCCATTGTGATTCTGCTATGTCGACTGCCCATCAAAAATGTCACTCTTTTGGTTTGTAATAATGTTATTCTCCTAATTGTGGGGTCAATTCGTCAACTAAGTGTAGCAAGATTCTAAATTGATAATAATTCTTCATAGAATACTTCGGCCGGTGTCCGATAGTTCAAGCATTTTCTTGGTCGATCGTTTAATAAAGTACTCTTATGACTTCTTCTACTTGCATATTGTCTAGTGATGAGAGCAAGTGCAGCTGTGCCACCAGTGGAGATTAAGGAATAATGTAGGTTAGAATCTTCCTTAACTAGATTTTCAACAAAACCTGAGGTATCACCACCACAAAGATAGGACGAATTGATAAAATTTACATGCTCCACTAACTTTATAGGCTATTCTTAACGTAGCCCCAGGTAATGCTTTACATGTTACCTGGCTTTGTTTATTCTAGTCTCGTAATCTAATTTCAATACATTACGCCAAAACGATTTGTTCAAAGAAAGACATTCTAAGTCACGGAACAAGGCTTTTATGCTCTACTCCGCATTGGTGTGCACGGCCGTAACGTCGTCAAGGTCATCGAGTGCGTCGAGAAGCTTCTCTAGCTTAGCAACATTTTCACCTTCAATTGCAATAGTGCTAGTTGGGATATACCTTAGTTCCGCTGTGGTAACAGTAGCGCCGCCATCAATCAGAGCAGAACGCACTTTCATCAGGTCGCTCGGAGCAGTGACGATTTCTAGCCCCTCTTCTCCCTCCTCAACATCCTCAGCGCCAGCATCAAGCGCCAATAGCATGAAATCTTCAGTTTTTTCGGCAAGCTCAATAAAACCTTTGCGTGCAAATTGGAACATTACCGAACCAGGATCAGCCATGCGACCACCATTTTTAGACAAAGCGTTTCTAACCTCTGGCATAGTACGATTTTTGTTGTCCGTGGCAGCCTCAATAATTATGCCTACCCCTCCAGGACCATAACCCTCATAGGTTTCTTCGATTAAGGCGGCAGCACTTTTATCAGCGACACGAGCGATCGCGCGTTCGATATTAGCCTTGGGCATATTAGCCTGACGGGCTTTTTCTAAAACCATAGCCAGTGAAGGATTCATACTTGGATCCGTACCCGCTCGTGCGGCAATGGCAATTTGATTAGCAATTTTAGTAAACAACGCACCGCGTTTAGCGTCTACGGCAGCCTTCTGGCGCTTGGTAGTAGCCCATTTGCTATGTCCAGACATTTATATTCTCCCTTAAATTTAACATTTATCTAATACACTTGATTTTATTATACCCCTGATTCCCTGTTTTGACAATGCTACTTTTGCGAATTTAAGAGATTTTATGCTTTTTCTATTGACTTTTTATATATTCTGTGATACAATGTAAGTATAAGCACTTTTAGAGGCGTGCGTTTGTTTTTGATGAGATTTTAATATGAGCGTGGGTCTTGATAATGAACCTAGTGGTAGGGGAATTGAGTATACATTTCCATTTTAAATTATTTAAAACTGATAATACGATTGGTTTGGGCTGTAAAAGTTATAAGAATTATTACAGCTCAAATACTTAAGATAGTGGACTACCGTATTAGAGTAAAGACCGTGCGAACCTGCCCGAAGCCTAGTGCGAGGTGTAACTTTGCGTCATAAATCAGTTTTAGTCACAATCTATCATCCTAAAATAGCCTTTTCATCAAGGAGATGATTGTAATTGCAAACCAAGACTGATTTTGTTTTATAATTCGACTCCAGCTTCAATGCATTGCGTTAAAATGATTACTGCCTCGAAGAGAAGGTAGATTAGTTACGAGGTGGGCCCAATTTTAAAATATTAATAGTATCAAATTAGCTAACATCCTATCATGAGTTTTGGAATTCATCTGACACTAAGGAGCCATTATAGTCAACATGCCTAAAGCAAGCTGATAGGAATAAAATCCGGCTAAAGGATTAATAAACTCCTTTGTGAGCTGTCGGAGAGTTTTAAGATAGCAAAAGATAAAACATTTAAGAAAAATCAATATAACACTTTCTTTACCGACAACTCGCAAAAGAGTTCCATCATAACGATTCTCAGCTGGTGCCGAGACAGGGGAGGCGAGTTTTATTAAAAACTCTATCGCTGGGCGTCGGTTCGAAAAAATAAAGCAAGCTTTACTTTTCCCTCACGCTACTACAGTGTGCGACCCTGCGGCGCTTCGCGCTTCCTGGATACAACTCAAAGTTTTATAAAATAGACTATCTTTAAACTAAAGCTCAAAGATAGTCTATGGTGCCCGAGACAGGGGTTGAACCTGCACTCGATTGCTCGAACTAGCACCTGAAGCTAGCGCGTCTGCCAATTCCGCCACTCGGGCCTAGGTTAATTATATCACAAAACTGAATTTATTGGGGAAAACGGAGGATTAATGAAGGTCTAAAGATTTGTAAATCGAAAAGTTGGAATCACGATTTGAGCCAATCTGCTAAACAAATGAAGCAATAAACATGGAGTTTATTGCTTTTCTATATTTGACATATTGAAGCTATAATAGCAATCAAACATGAGATAAGGTTGGAGCGGGTGTTGATTAATTTTAGAATATCTAGTATAATACTATTATAGTATGAAAAATAAAGGGGGCTAAGGCTATGTACATGTACAATGAACATTGTATTAAGATTTTTAATTTTGGCAGAATTGAGTATCCGGCAATTAGGGATGTCGTGGAAGCTCCGGGAATGTCGGTTTGCACGGAGTTAACAGATCGTTTTATTCAGGGTTGTCAGTTTTTCACTAGTGAACAGGTGGTTAAACATCCTGCAGGAACCACGTTGCTGACTAGCCAAAATGAGCAATGGAAACTCTATCGTCTTGACTGCACTAGTTTCTGGATAAAATTTTATTTTGCAGACATGGAGCAAATTCATGAACTTCCACTACTGGAATCTATTTATGAGTATGAACAGGTTTTGAATCAGACTTATATTCAACTCAAGCTGATAGATGATCAGCCAATGGAGTTTAAGCTTGAAAGGGCAGAGTATTTGGAGCAGTACCATAGCATGTTTGTCTGCAAGATGATGTTGGGCCAGGACATAACTGGGCACACAAATGTAATATTTCAGGAGACTCGTGTTGATAAGTACCAAAAGTTTAACGAAAGACGACCAGAATTGATGAAAAGCCTACTGTCTGGTGAAAACATTTACATGGCAAAAAGATAGCGGCTAGCTACGGTTCCCTCCTTGTGCATTTTTGGCTTTATCACTCCAGAGAGCCTAAACGGCAGGTATGAATGATAGTAATTAACAGAATACAATGACGTTTTCGAGAGCTGCCTAACCGGGCAGCTTAAAACATATTATTGGGCTTTCTTCTGTAATTAGCCTAACATTTCTTCAATGAAACATGTTTAGTATACTATATAATATATATGGTATCAAAATTTGAACAGGGTGATGAGATTCTATTATTGCTGACATCCAGGTATTAATATGGATGCTTTAAGATAGCCAACTGGGGCGGGGTTCTGTTTAAACTTCCAGGAACAATTCCCCGCCACGCATAATCCGCATTACCTAGAGTTCAGTAATACTGACTAGTGCAACTTTGCTGCGACCGGCAGCTTAGCGTCTCGAAGAATCGGCTTTAACTCTTCCTCTTCCAGGGTTTCGTGTTCTAACAATGCTTCAGCCAGACGATCCAATACAGACTTGTTAGCCTTCAGCACAGCCTCAGCACGCATAGTAGCCTCATCCGTAAGTAATTTTACTTCTTGATCAATAAGCTCGGCAGTACGCTCAGAATATGGCTTACCGGCGGCAATGGTATAATAACCAGTCTCCTGATCAGGAAACACCATATTACGCGTCTGATTACCCATGCCTTCTTCGGTGATCATTTCCTTACTTAACTCTGCAACATTTCGTAAGTCTGAAGACGCACCCGTTGTAATAGCATCATTTCCAAAAATAATCTTTTCAGCAATACGACCACCCATCGCGCGAGCCAATATATCTTTCAGTTCATAAATGTTCTTATAACTGCGATCTTCTGGAGGCAGAAACCACGTGACACCACCGGTGCGGCCACGAGGAATAATCGTAACTTTATGTACGGGGTCTGAATCTGGTAGAACATGCCCGACAATAGCATGTCCTGCTTCATGATAGGCGGTTAGCTTGCGCTCATGATCATTCATGACTTTACTCTTACGTTCTGGACCAATGGCAACACGTTCAAATGCTTCGGTGATGTCGTTTCTAGAAATTGCCTTGTGTCCTTCCCTTGCAGCTGTAATAGCAGCCTCATTAGCAATATTGGCAAGGTCAGCTCCAGAACTACCAGCGGTTTTAGCTGCCAATGACTCTAAGTCAACATTCTTTTCGGTTGGCTTGTTCTTGAAGTGCACATTCAGGATCTCCAAACGGTCCTTGCGCTCTGGCAAAGTAACATTAATATGGCGATCAAAACGCCCTGGTCGCAGAAGCGCTTTATCTAGCATGTCTACTCGGTTTGTTGCGGCAATCACAATCACGCCAGAATCATTATCAAAACCGTCCATTTCGACCAGGATTTGATTGAGAGTTTGCTCATCTTCCCTGCCAGCGCCACCACGAGCATCACGCTTATGTGCAACAGCATCAATTTCATCAATAAAGATAATGCTAGGAGCGTTCTTTTTAGCTTTAGCGAATAAATCCCTAACTCTCGATGCGCCAACACCGACAAACATCTCTGCGAACTCTGACCCAGAAATACTAAAGAAGGGTACTGACGCCTCGCCAGCTACAGCCCGCGCCATTAAGGTTTTACCGGTACCGGGCTCGCCAGCTAAAAGCACGCCTCGAGGAATTTTGGCACCAAGTTTTTCATATTTTTTCGGCTCTTTGAGGAAATCAACAACTTCTTCAAGATCTTGCTTGGCTGCCTCATTTCCAGCAACATCAGTGAAAAGCACTTTCTTCTTATCTGGGCCATAAAGCTTAGCCTTGGCTTTACCAAAACCCATTGACTGATTATTCATGGACTGAGCCTGTCTCATCATATAGTTAAAGAAGAAAATCACGGCCAAGATAGGCAAAACAATCAAAGCAATATCTATGATGTAGCTCCAAACATTAGTCGCTTCAGCATATTCAATGGTCGGATAATGCTCTTGACATTCTTTAACCTCGTTCGAATCCAGCTGAGAACAATAATCCACCAAACCTTGCTCGTATAGCGTGCCAGAAGCGTCCTTACGCGAGATCTGAGAATAACGATTATCACCCTTGAGAGTAATTTGCAGAGTATCACCTTCAACAGTAATTTTAGAAATGTTACTATCCTTCGTGTTAGCTCGAGCAATTACATCAGATAGGGGAACTTCTTCAATCTGTCCGTCTACGTTCAGAAAAGTTGCTAGAGCCCCACAACATAAAATCAACAGAATGACAAAAATTATCCAACGAAAGGCATTACTTCCCTTTTTTTCGGCTGGTTTCTTACTAACTGGTTGTGACACGACGCCTCCTAATCAATCTAAAAATAATTACATGAACTCTCTTCGGTTCATTGTAGCATGGATAAATATTCTGGTCAATCATCTTGTCCGCCGGGGATCTGAGTAGTAAGATGATTCTATGTAGCATGATGATTAACATGAATAACTATATCTAATACTAAGTAGGGCGGCGCAATGTTGGCTTAAAAAACCGGAACATCACTAATGGTTGATGAGATTCTTTGCTGAGTGACGCTGCAGGATGCTCTAATCTAACTTGTCATGGTCAAAAGTGGCTACTTAATGATACTATTCGGCTTTATTGGGTGATTATTAGTTCGATACATCACGATTCATTGGGATTTTCTAAAACAAGAACCATGGATACTCCTAATGGTGATTATTAGATACAACTTTTGCTTCTGGGATATTTTTAATTTTCGATGAAATATTTTCTGAATTAGCATCTAACGAATGTTTTGGCAATGGAATAATTCGATTGCACAAGTAATTGTTCAAGTCGTCAACTTGGCCGAAATGAGCGTATTTTGCATTTTGATAGAGCAGACTAAAAATTTCTTCTACTTCTCTACGTTCTTGTTCGGAAAAAGTTATGATCTGCTTTTCACCATAGATATTGTACCAAATAAGCCGATAACCGGAATTTCTGGTTTTGTTTTGTTCAGTTCGAGTTATATTCTCTGGCCAGATAATTAAAATATCGTCAAGTTTGGTAAATGTTTCTGGCTTATTGTTTAGCATAATACTGTATTCACTAATAGTCAATCGGTGATTCTGAAATATTTTAAGTTCCTCAAGTTCCAGCAGTTTTTCCGAGATCTTTTGAGGCGTTCCATACTTCTGAAATAATTTCTGTTTATATAAAATTCTTGTTGCATCGCCCGTGAGTAGTCTGACATCAAAAATTGCCATTACGAACATAAAAATGGCAATGGTCAGAAAAAGGTAATTTACGCTAAGTGCTAGATATATTGCAATAACTGCTCCTAAAATTTCTAGTAGAAACCGGAATTGAAGCTTCTGCTTGAAATAGTTTTCAAGTTGCTCAACGCTATATTTTATCATATAGTAAATTATATATTTATTACCCAAATATGTCAATAATTAGTCACTAATTCTGAATAAAATCCATACTTTATTATACCATTACAATAATGTAGCAATTGTTATCCAATATGTACGGCACGAACACTAAGCATGTAGTTCGTAGTTTGCTCGATGCGATCACAGTCGCATTTCTCCACGATACACCAGTGATAGATAATGGTAATAATACTATGCGAATAAATTTCATAATCAAAATCACTCATTCTCCATGAGTGTAGTAACGGTTTAAGGAATTTAAAAATGGAATAGATAAGAGTACGGTCTTGATTTGACGCCATAACATCAAAGTACTTTTGATGTTTGGAAACGAACTCTAGTAGGACCCTAAATAGCGTAGCCTGTCTAGGAGCAGCCTTTGCAGCGTCACAAGTTTTACGAATATATTTTTCAATCTCGCTACTCAAAATTGATTCTTGATCTCTGAGAACATCCTCTGCATCGGAATAGTGCGAATAAAAAGTTGGCGAGGTAATTTTTGCCTCACGACAGAGCTCTATCATACGAATATTAATCCGACGGTTATACATTAATCTTATTAATGCGTTACGTATGAGACCTTCCGTCCTGCACGACCTTTTATCTTTTTGGTTCTTGATCTTGTTCTTTCTCTTCGACACGTGTTTATTATAGCATGCCTGAAGCAATAAAAACAATAACGTAATGGTCTTGTCGCATAATTCCAACTAAAAGCGTCTACTCCTCCTGGTCTGCTTTTA
>CANOGH010000036.1 GCA_947565505.1 uncultured Candidatus Saccharibacteria bacterium
GATTAAGGCTTTGTTCTTCTCTGACCACCGACTTTTCTTGCGGCGCGGGGCGAAATATTTTTTGTAAATTTTGGCGTAATGTCAGCCAAACTCCGTTACTGGTAGCACAATTATCGAATAGCTATTTTCCAAACTCGGTACGATTAGCAAAATGTGGATTAGGCATCTTTTTGCCACCTTTTCAGGGTTGGGAATAACTTTTCACGATGCTTTTTCATCTATTATTTCTCACAGTTCTCGCGGTGGGCTTTGAGCTTTTTCACAGCCCAGTCGTAATGACTTGGCATTACACTCACAAAATATGATCCTAAATCGGTATTCACCCAAGCATAAACTCCACGACCAAATAACTGATCGTTGGTGTATTTTTCAGCAAGTTTCAAAACTTCGGCGTGAGATTTTTCAAACATCTTTTTCGCATCTTCCAGACTGGTCTTTTGGTGCTTCTCCCAAAACTCGCAGTTCATATCGCCATAAGTTTTCCAAGAATACGGCTCAGGAATAAATGGTTTTTCTTCACCACCCTCGTTTGCTTTGATCCAGTTTAATAAAAGTTGGTGCCACTCATAAAGATGAATATAAATATCACGCAGATTTTTATCACGACCCCAATGCCTTTCGGTCTTTTTCGGGTCATCAAAAAAATCAAACTCGGTGTTTAATTCTTTTTCTGATAGCGAAGCGATTAAGTCGATCAATTTCTGATATTGCTCGTTACTGGCTTTGATTAAATCTTCTTTATTGCGTGCTCGTGGCATAGTGTTCCTCTGCTATAGAAATGATAATTTCTCTTTATCCGATTATAACATTTTTCAGGCACAGTTTGTCGCATATCTTATGTATTTACACAATAGACCACAGAATAGCAATATTACTTACGACTACCGATTGCCGAAAATTATGATTTTTTCAATTTAACAAAAATTGCGTATTTGTTCGGTGAATCAATGGGTGATTACGGGCTGTATTTTAGTGTCCGCTTTTATGGGCTTAATTATCAAAGACTGCAAAAACGAATACTCATTAGAAAGTCAATTTGACTTCGCCATAGAACCTATTAGTATCATCCACGGTATTCTTTTTGGTATTGCAGAAATGGCGGCGGCGAATTCACCCCAACGCAAGCCACTACTACGCGGGCTTGGCAGAACGGTGGAATACTGCCACCGCTGGGACTGCTGTCGAAATCACTGCACGAGCTCATATGCTTTTATGAGTGCACCCGATTAGTTTGATCCAGACAATGGCGCTTCTTGTTATTATGGTTTCTCGGTACGCTGCATTGCGAGATAAATATTTAAGTAATTCCCACCAAAACCCTAGCACTACTCTCTCAAAGTGCTTATACTATCATTGTATCACAGATTTGATAAAAAGTCAAGAGGAGAATCATAAACCGCAAATCTCAAGTAATTTCTTACACTTCCGCTATTGACTTAATAAATGCTCTAGCTTACAATATAAAGTATAACAGGTCATATAATATAATAAAAAATGGGAGACAAAAAGTGAAGAAATCACAAGTTGTGTTAGCTTTTGCATTAGCATTTTCACTAGGGCTAAATATTGTTTCGGCGACTTACGCTGCTGAAACCCCTGCTGATGCGATTATTGCAGTTGAAGGCAACGTTGCTACCGTTGGCAATGAGGCTGGACTGAACGCCGCCCTTAGCAATGAGGCAGTTACGGTTATTAATCTTGATAGTGATATTGCTCTAACTACTAAGGTCACGGTGCATATTGATCGGGCCGTTCAAATTAATCTCGGTGGCCACACTATATCTTCGCCAACCAGCGTTTTCATTATTGATAAGGGTACGGTAGAGTTTGTTAATGGCACTATTGCCGCCGACAAACAGATCGCTATCAGTGTTAAATCTCTTAGTGCCACACCTGACAGTCAGAATTATACCAATGTGACGATTGGCAAAGATGTAACGGTTACTAGCCAGCAGAGCTATGCTGCCGCCATTGAGAAGAATGCCTATGGTGCCAAGATGACTATCGCTGGCAAATTAGAAGCCCCTTACGTCTTTGCAATTAATGGTCTTAACAATCACATTGAAAATTGTGCTGAAATTACCATTACTGATGATGCTGAATTAATCGGTGGCGTAGGCTATGCTAACGAAAATGACCCTGAAGGTGGAGTTGGCGTCTATGCTGCCGGCTATGCGAAATGGAACATTGGTGCCGCTAAAATCTCTGGTGATATGGGCTTTGCGATCAAGGCTGGTACGGTTAAATTTAATAATACCGAAATCCACGGTGCGGGTGAGTACAATGATCCCTCTGGTGTGACCTCTGGCATTGCTTCCACGGGAGCAGCAATTCAGATTGAAGAGCATGCGAGCTACGCTGGCGGTATTAAGCTTGAATTTAACGGTGGTAAATATACCAGCGCCAATAACTCGGTCTTTCACCAGTACCAAGCTAGCGGTGTTAACCCGAGTGATCAGGTCGAAGGAATTACCATTAATGGCGGCACGTTCATCGCGGCAGCTGACAAGCCAGTATTCTCCGGCGTACCAACCACTGATACTAAAATTACCGAAGGAAAATTCAGTTCCGACATTAATGAGTGGAGCAATGGCGTTAAATTCCTAGAGCATACCACTGGTGACCAAACCTTTTGGATGACTCAAGCGGCAATCGATGCAGAAAAACCAGTAGATCCAGAAGAGCCCGAAATTCCTGCCGATGTCCAGCAGATTCAGAATCAAATCCAAACCACCATTGACAAAATCCGTGCTGATGAAACTTTTGTCAAGTACGAAACACTTGTTAAAGCTGTTGAGCAGGCTGAGTTGCGCCTCTCCAAATGGGGTGAAACTGCCACTACTCGCAATGTTCGCGTCAATGACGATTATGATGCTGGTCTCATCATGGCACTTGGTAACGCTATCCGTGCCCTAGGCATCGAAACCGAATTGGGCCGCAATCTTCCAGCTACCATTTCTAAAGCAGATTTAGAGAATGCCGTTAAAGAAGCTAAATCTGTTAAAAATTATACTGCCTATGCTGAACTGGCTGACGCAGTCTGGACAGCAGAAAAAGCTTTAGCTGATGGGGAGGTTGATAAAACCAAACTGAAAGAACTCTTGGCTCGTATTGATGAATTAAGCGAAGCTGCTGATCCTGAAGATCCTGCCAAACCAATCATTCCAGGCATCAATGATGGTAATGGTAGCGGTGCAACAAACAATTCAGTCAGTGACGGTACTGCCATCGCCCCAAACACTGGTGTCCGTGGTAACCTTAACGACTCGATTTCTACTAGCATCGTCGCCTGCGTTGTCTCTGGTGGTCTACTAGCTGGCGCGATTATCTTCCGCCACTACAATACGAAGCGCAAAACCGCCAAAGCCGAGCGCGACTTCATCAAGATGTAGTGTATCTCCTGTAACATCAAGATTATAGAACCCTTTTCTACTCGAGAGGGGTCCTATTTTTTCATCAAAACTTCATTTTAAAGGTTATTTGTGATATAATATCAAGTACTATGGCAAAGAAAGATTATTATGAAGTCCTAGGTGTTGGCAAAAATGCTTCTGATGATGAAATTAAAAAGGCTTATCGTAAGCTAGCAATCAAATATCATCCCGATAAAAATCCTGGCGATAAGGAAGCTGAGGAGAAGTTTAAAGAAGTTTCTGAGGCCCACGAAGTTCTATCAGACAAGCAAAAACGTGCCCGCTATGATCAGTTTGGGCATGCTGGAGTTGGTGGTGCTGCTGGTGCTGGCAACCCATTCCAGGGAGGGAATTTCAATTTTAATGGTCAGAGCTTTAATTTTGATTTTGGTGGTGCCGGCAGCGGTGGCCTAGATGACATTTTCGAATCTTTGTTTGGCTTTGGTGGCGGTCGCCGTCATCGAGCGAACCGGGGTGATGATTACCACGCTACGGTCGTTATTAATTTTGAGGATTCGATTTTTGGTACCGAGAAGACTGTTAGTAGCCGCGGTCGAGAGATTAAAGTGAAAATCCCAGCTGGCATTGATGATGGCATGACAATTCTGCTACAGGGCTATGGCGGAGACGCTCCGGAGGAAGGTGGTCAAAAGGGCGATCTGCGTGTTCAAGTGCGTGTTAAGCCACACAAGCGCCTCATGCGCGAAGGTAGTATTATCCTTTCAGAAGAAAAAATCTCAATGGTGGATGCTGCTCTTGGTGCAGAAATTGAGGTCGAAACTGTGGACGGTAAAATTCGTATGAAAGTTCCCGCTGGCACTCAATCTGGTACTCCATTTAAGCTTTCTGGTCACGGTGTTCCGTTGATGCGGAGCGACGGCAATCGGGGTCCTCATATCGTCACGGTGATTGTAGAAACTCCTAAAAATCTTACCCGTAAACAGAAAGAATTGCTAGAAGAATTTCGGGGTAACAAAGGTAAAAAACACGGTATTTTTGGCTAAATTCACTAAAACTATTGACTTTTTAATTAAGGTGTGATATAATAGAAGAATGGACAAAAATAATAATCAAGATTTACCCATTATTGGCAGTAACGTTAAAGTTGATATTGCTGGCCACACGAAAATCCCCGCTAAAATTGATACTGGGGCAGAGTTTTCTGCTGTTTGGGCAAGTAACATTATTATTACTTCAGAGAATCATCTGGTTTTTAGTCTCTTTGCGCCAGAAAGTCCGTTTTATACCGGCGAACGTATTGAAGTTGCGGATTTTGCGGCGCGTACCGTGCGCAATTCCACTGGCCACGAGCAAATTCGTTACCGAGTGCAACTGCCAGTGCGGATTCAAGGCCGCAAAATCCGCATGAATTTTACTCTTGCCGACCGCAGTCGTAATAATTTCCCGATTCTGATTGGGCGCCGGGCCATTATGGGTAAGTTTCTGGTTGACGTCTCCAAGGTTAACATCCGCACAGAGAAAAAAACCGTTGATTTGTCGCTTAATGACGAGCTGAAGTCCGATCCGCAGGCCTTCCACCAAAAATATATCGCCAAAACTTCTCCCGAAAAATAACCATTTTCCACCTCTGAAAAATTACTATTGACATAAGCGGAAACCTGTGCTATAATGGAAGTATGAAAATAGCAGTTTTATCCAATGGCAATGCCAATTATTCTACCAAGCGCCTCGTTGAAGAAGCTAAGAAACGTGGCCATTCTGTTAGAGTTGTCAAATATAAGAATTGCTACTTATCTCTCGACGAAAAATACCCCAGCGTTTATTATAACGATAAAAAAATTACTGGTTTTAATGCGATTATTCCACGAATTGCTGCTAGCATGACTAAATATGGTTGCGCAATTGTGCGTCAATTTGAGATGCAGGGAATTTGGACGGCTTCTAGCTCTCTAGCCATTGACCGTTCTCGGGATAAATTACGCTCTCAGCAAATCTTGACTAAGGCTGGTGTCGATACACCAAAGACCGTAGTTAGTCGTAATGACATTGATATTGACAATATGCTAGACCAAATTGGTTTGCCAGTCATTATTAAACTAGCCTCTGGCACTCATGGCAATGGCGTAGTCCTTGCAGAAACTAAGAAAGCTGCCAAGTCAGCCCTTCAAGCTTTTTATCTCTACAATGATGACGGCACTAACATCCTACTACAAGAATATGTTAAGGAATCTGCTGGTGTTGATATTCGTGCTTTCGTAGTTGGGTCACGTGTTGTGGCCAGTATGAAACGTCAATCCCTAGATGATGACTTCCGTAGCAATTTGCATAAAGGTGGCAATGGCACCAGTATCAAGCTTACTCCTGAAGAAGAAAAAATTGCTATCAAGGCGGCCAAGACTATGGGGCTGCACGTTGCCGGTGTAGATCTGATGCGCTCTGCGCGCGGGCCTCTTGTGCTGGAAGTGAATTCGTCTCCTGGCTTCGGTATTGAAAAAGTTACCGGACGTAATGTGGCTGAGAAAATCATTGATTATGTTGAACATAATGCTACACGCCGTAGCTCTAAAGACCGGGTAGGCGCTTAGTGAAAGGAGGAACAATGTAAAACAGGGTGGCAAGAGTTTAAAGGCTAAAATATTAATAAAATTATAAAAATGCTTGACGAATTTAAATTCGCTCGCTACAATGTAAATAGGTTAAAATTAATTGAGGAGAATATCAAATGAAGAAAACTCAACTTCTAAGTGCTATTGCTTTAGCATTTGCTCTTGGTGTTGTAGCTCCAGTTGCTAGTACAAATGCTCAAGGTGCTACACCTTTCGCTATTGAACGCCCAGAAGAAACTACAAGCAAAGCTGATGTTGATGCTGCTGTCGCTAAGGTTACCGCACAGCCAGAATATAAAGCTTACGCTACTCTAAATGAGCTAAAGGGTGCTACTGACTATAACCAAGCTACTGCTTTAACCACTCTTAATGCTGCAATCAAGAAGGTAGACAATACGTATACTGACGCTACCACTTTAGCTGACGCTATTAAGGCTGCTGAAGGTCTTGAAGACTATGCAAAGTGGAGCGCTCTTTACAGCGCAATGCAGGACGATGCTTCCGTTTCTGTAAATGACCAGATCACTAAGATCTCTGAAGCTATCAAAGGTCTTGGTTTCAATGTTCCAGCAACCGATGATACTAAGACTCCAGCTGAGAACCTAACTGCTCTTAAGAAAGAAGTGACTGACAATACCGAGTACACCAACATGGCTGGCGTTATTGAGGATGTCACTGAAGCTAACGAAGGTATTGAGACTGAAGCTCAGAACATCACTGACTTGAAAGACGCTTTAGCAAAGGCCGGCGTTGATGCTCGTGATATTACCGCTGCTGCTGAAGGTAAAACTCCAGTTGCAAGCCTAGCTACTTTGGCTACAACTGCTACTAATAGCACTCGTGGTACAGCTTACGCTACATTGCGCACTGCTGTAGAAGATGCTAAAGGTGCTGATGCTGGTGATACCGCTAACAACACTACTCTCTTGAACGATTTGAAAGACGCTTACAAAGCTGCTGCCGGTGTTGATCTAGATGATGCTACCACTCCAGTAGATCCTGTTGATCCAGTAGATCCAGATGATCCAGGCACCAACGTACCTGACGACAATAACCCAGTTAACCCTGATAACACTAACAACGGTCAAGGTTCTGTAAGTGATGGTACTGGCTTTGGTTCTACACCAAACACTGGTGTTGTAGCTAAGAGTGGCGGTTCTGCTTCTACTAGCGTAGCTATCATGGCTGCTATCTCTACCGTAGTTGCTGGTTTCGGTGCTGCTATCGTGGCTATCCGCAACTTCAAGCGTAATAAGAATGCTTAGTCTCATTATTGAGTTAACGAGTTATTAAAAAGAAAATCTCCCTTCGGGGAGATTTTCTTGGTTAGCTATCCAAATCTAGCTCCCTAGCCATTGATCGTTCTCGGGATAAATTACGCTCTCAGCAGATCTTAACTAAGGCTGGTGTTGATCTTTAGATGATGACTTCCGGAGTAATTTGTATATTGACTTTTCGATAAAAGTGTGATACAATGGTAGTATATACTAGTTAATAAGAGTTATAATATGACCAATCTGGATTTATGGGAATTACTCAGTTTTATTCTGATTACGGGATTGCCTTTTCCTGATTTTTTGCTGTCAATTTCAAGTGAAGGTCCTGAAGATGCCATACATTATACTAGGATCTCTACTGCTTCGTCAAATATGCCTTCGCTCGCTAAGCCCAGAAAAAGCTTAGCCGATGAAATTATTCGCCCGGTGGCAAGTATTGAAGATTTGGAACGTTGCCTCAAGAATCCTAACGTTACTCTCTGTCGTCTGACAAGACCGTTAGAGGTGGAAGAAAGCATTGTGATTAATCGTGATATTGTGATTGATTTGGGTGGATATAGTATTAACTCTCAGGTGAAAAATATTCGCGTTCTAGATATTATGAAGGGGAACGTGGCACTCATCGGCTCCGGTAGTATTGTGGCCAGCAATCATGGTGGCGTAGCGGTGAGGATTCGCGGCACCGATGATCCGGAAATAGAAAAATTCTCCAGTATTACTGTTGGCGCCGAAGTCATGCTACAAGCTAATAATAACGACCTTTCGTACGGCTTGATTATTTCGCCACATCACCGTGTGGCTTATGGTGTGGTGGTGAATTTTTATGGTGTGATCGATGCCTATAATGGCATTTACATTAACGGCAATATCACCAGTAAAAAGGGTAATATTCCAATCATTAACATTGACAATGGAGCCGCCATCACGGCGCATGCTGATGATGGCGTCGCAGTTTATGCTGCTGGCTACGCATTGTGGAATATTAATGATGCAACTTTAGCTGCTGGTACGAGCATTAGTGTAAAATCTGGACGTCTTAATCTTGACGGCCCCACTGTCAGCGCAACCGCTACAAGCAGGCAAAGAACTGCCACTATTCCTCGAGGCGCCGCCATTCTGATTGAAGATAATACTGTTAATATGGCGAGTGTAGACATTAAAATTAAGGATGGTATTTTTGTTAGTCAAGATGGTAGTGTTATACAAGAGTATACGAACTGTCATAGTAAAACTTCGAGTTTAAGAGCGCTTAAGATTTCCGGTGGTACGTTTATTGCTGGCGGTAAACGCAAAGTATTCCAGGGGCTATTAGACCACGATACGACGGTTATTTCTGGCGGCTCATTCAGCTCAGATGTGCAGGATTTTGTAAAATCAGGGTTAAGTTTAGTCGACGAAACGGCAACCGAGGATGATGGGGCGGTTACTCATACTTGGCGCATTGATAACCCGGACGACGTTGAGTTGATGGTAAAAAATCATCGCAAAGCTAAACTTGAATCGGTCAAACTAAGCTTAGCGCGAATTGCTTTGATGAACTTTGATCCACCCAAACAAAATCAAGTTCGAGTTTATAACCTATCAGATTTGGAAACTACTGAATCCGCTACGATGATTGAAACTCCTGCGGAGAATTCCTATGTTGCCTCGGTGGCAGAAAATAGTGTTGTTGCTACCCCAGATTATTCTAGTAGCTTGGTACCACTATCTCCCGAACCAGCTAAAGTTGATTGCACTATTTTAGTAGAAATGATTAAAGCTGCCGAAGGAATTAATCAATATAATTATACTGCTGAAAGTTATGCTAAGCTTGATAAAGTTATTGAGAGTGCCTATATTATTTTAGAACACTCTCGTTCGGCTTCTCAAGCGGATGTTGATGCTATCATTGCTGCAATTGCTTTGTCCACGGCAAATCTTGTCGAGCGTCCTCAACCAAATTATCAAACGGTAAATTTTAGTACAGTTCACAATTATCAAGAACCATACTTCTCTGGTTTACCTGCACCTCGTACTACTCAAACCACTCAAACGGTGGGTGATTATCGCTCAAATTACAACTCCTCCTATCGTCTGCCTCAGGACACCAAGATTGAGTCGTTTGCTAACCAAGTGCCACCAAACCCGACCACTCCTCCTCCAAGCTATAGCTATAATAATTATTCGAACATCTATCAGGCCCCACCGTCAAATTATGAGCCAATTTCTCAAGATAACTTTAATGCGCCCATTTACCGTGATGAACCTGAGTTAGATTACCAAGTAACGCCAGTCAATACTTTGCCAGTTATGACCTCCCCGGCCAATAATTTTGCATATAATACCAGTTCGCAAGAGTTTAATCTTCCTCGACAAAACGTCGCCCCCACAACGCCTGCTACTAGTTTTGCTTCTAGTCAGCCGGCCTACCCCGATGATCGGCAAGCTATTTCTTATCCTACACCCGAGCTCGAATCTTATACTTCCCGTGCCGTTATGTCCCCGGCGCAAGCACAGCAATTTGCCTCCTCATCGGTGATGGTTAATCATTCACTAAAAAATTATTCTTCACTCATGTCTGTCCTTCAAACTGCCAAAGAAATTGATGCCCTAGATTATACTTTATCTAGTTTCGCCAACTTGCAACAAGCAATTTATGCTGCTGAGGATATTATTGGTGACCCTAATGCTACGATTGAAGAGTTTGATGCTGCCACCTTTAGTTTGCATTCAGCTATCTCTGCGCTTGAGCATGAAGCTCCTAATTATGCTCCAGCGAACTATGTTCCAAGTTATCCTACTGCCGGGCCATATCATTACGATACCCCACTCTATTATTAAGTTCAAGCTATACTCATTAAATTATACGCTTATGCTTGCTCTATGTATGAGGATTTGCTAGTCTAAGCAACATGAAATTCGGATTATTAAGTACTAGTCGTTGCCGTGTTCATGCCTCGCGTTGCGTGTATGCTTTTATTTGGGGTATCATTATGGGTATTATTGCCGGTATGAGCGATTTATTTTGCTTTAATGTGACTAACTTTTGGTTGTTTCTTGTTTTATGCTTCCTGGCGTTAGGGATTTTCTGGCCTAATTATTTGACGATCTTGCTGATTTTAATAGCCGGTGTCATAGCTGGGAATCTTAGAGTTAGTTTTGCAAGTGTAGGAAAAACATATTTTTCTCAAGTAACCAATCAGGAGATAACTTTTTCTGGCGTCATTATGGAAGATCCTCAAACTGATAAATCTCCCATGGTGGTAAAACTAAAAAATCTCCAAATTGTGCAAGCGGATCAAACTTATGCGGTACCAGGAGTAATCTATGCCCAAATCGGCGGTCAAGTTTCAGTGCAACGATCTGATAAGCTTACTCTTGTGGGTAAAGCTCAGCCTGGTTTTGGTACTTATGTTGCAAAATTCTTTCTCCCCCGGATTATTCAAGCTGAGCGTCCGGAACCCGGTGATTACTTTTTGGAACTTCGTAACTGGTTTGCCAATCTGGCTCGTAAGTCCATTCCTTCACCAGAAGTTGACCTTGGCTTAGGTTACCTTATGGGTATGAAAGCTGGCATACCAGATAGCTTGCTGACGAGTTTGCAAATTGTAGGTATGACTCATGTGATAGTGGCTTCTGGTGCGCATTTAGGAATTCTCGTTAACTTGTCTAAGAAAATTTTTGGCAAAATTTCTCGGTTTGCTGGAGTTTTATTTTCTTTGCTGCTAATTCTTGGCTTTGTAGCTATTGTGGGGCTTACTCCATCTATGACCAGGGCTAGTTTAGTCAGTAGTCTTGCGCTTATGGTGGGATATTTTGGTCGTAAATTTTCTCCGTTACGGCTAATTTCTCTAGTAGCAGCCTTGACTTTATCGTATGAACCAACAAATCTGTTTAATCTTGGTTGGCAACTTTCCTTTGCATCCTTTTTTGGTATTTTGATTTTTGCTCCAAGATTCACAAACTTCCTTTACGGCGGCAAAAAACCTAATTTTTTAGCA
Source organism: uncultured Candidatus Saccharibacteria bacterium (assembly GCA_947565505.1). GTDB lineage: Bacteria > Patescibacteriota > Saccharimonadia > Saccharimonadales > Saccharimonadaceae > Nanosyncoccus. The sequence goes on from CANOGH010000036.1 coordinate 11,238, forward strand.
GAACTTTTAATTACAAGCTTTTCTACCAGTATCATTTGTGCTCCTATTTTGATTTACGGTTTTGGTAACTTATCTCTATTATCATTTGTAGCAAATTTGGTTATCTTGCCTACTTTGCCTTATGCCATGGGGCTAATTTTCTTAACTGGAATTACGGCTTTCTATCCTCCGCTGGCTTCATTACTGGGGCAGTTAACTAAGATGCTGCTGGATTTACATATCGGTGTGGTGCATTTTCTTGAGGATAAAACCACCTTTGTCCTTAATTTCGAAATGGGCCAGCCAGCAATCTTCTTGCTATATCTTCTGCCATTATTTTTGCTTTTTATCTTTTATTGCAGCCAACATCTAGCTAAACGGCGAGAAAAGTGCTATAATTATAAGTATGAAAATCGATTCCGAGAGCGATATGCTCGATTTTGGCAAAAAATTCGCAAAAAATCTCACCCCACCGTGCGTGATTGAACTAGTCGGTGACGTCGGAGCAGGGAAAACTACTTTTACGCGTGGCTTAGCTGCGGGCTTAGGAATTGCAGAAGCGGTGACTAGTCCTAGTTTTACGATCTCGAAACGTTATCATTTTCCTCTCATGAGCGGTGATGATGGTGAATTGGTGCATTATGATTTCTACCGCCTTCCCGACCCTGGCATCATGCAGGACGAAATCGCAGAAACTATTAAGCTTCCTCATACTATTGTGATCGTTGAGTGGGCAGAAAGCGTGAGCAATATCTTACCCGCAGATAAAATCTTGATTCGTATTGAGTTGGAAGAAGACGGTAGTCGCACTATATCATTCAGCTAGTAAAATATGATGATACCTTTATCTTACTAAGCAGCGTATGGAACGCCCTTGATTGCGGAAATAGTTATCCGTGAAAGCGAAGCCCACTCCTCTCACCCATAAACTATAAGCATTTCGAATAGATGTACCAGCTGTACTGGTAAAGTATTCAGCGTATCCACCGGTGCCAGAAATTCCACCTTCGTAATAGCGAACGTCTCCCGCTCTGACGTAATAGAGTGGGGCGCCGCCAGACGGTATTGAGTCATTCTCGGTGTCAATGTAATATTTCTTGACAAGATTAATGAAAGTAGTATCGCCAGTATCTAAAATGCCACCGGTAGGCAGTCTCCAGCCTTTAGGGCAAATACTACTGGGAGCATTAAATGCTCTAGTCATGGTCGTGACATTGCCAGAGGTAGTACTTTCGCTGATATTTTCCCCTCCCGCCCCAGCCATCGCCATATTCCACTGATAATAATTACCAATTAGGTAGTGTGGATCATAACGCTTCTTCGCAACATCTGCAGTTAGTAGAGTTTCTTCGCCGTCATATATACCGGTGAAGGTAGTTCCAGTGGGACTCCAACTACTATCTACTGCTATAATTTTGTCGCATGGTTCTAATTTTGCTGTATTAGCTGGAGTTCTTTTACATTCGGTAGTATTGAGTGGAGCAAGCAGAATATTGTCACCAAAGTTCCAAGATCTAGTCGCTACTTGGGGAATTATCATACTAGGATCTTCAGCCTCTGTGGTTTCTGGCGTAACATTCTCCGTCACGGTTGGCGGATACTTACTATTCTTCCCCCAAGTCTCACTCACATCCGTATTGGCCGATATCTCTAAAGCCCGACATCACACAGATGTAGCTCCAGTTGAGGTACGAAAACTAGTTGTAATAATTCTGCATTACAAAAAAGCGACACTGTGGGGTGTCGATTACCTTTTTACAATAGCTTACGAATCATCAATTAAGATTTTTCATACCCTGTTGTCACAATGTCGCTTTGTTTAGGTGTGAAGCACAAAATTGATAAAAACGTAAACATTACACATAAAAAATGCGTAAGCTATATTGTACATAAAATAATCGACACCTCTATTATACCACCATTTCATTTTCAAAAATACCATTGACTTTTTAAACCACTTATGCTAATATAGAATTAACCTAGCCTGGTAAGCTGGACTGATTTTGATGAGAAAGCCTCAGATGGTAAAGCCCCAACTTAAATTTTACATTTTCAAACATTGTAGTGATGCGATAGTAATTATTAAAGTTCCTTAGATTCCCACACTCCAATAAAAACACTCAGCATCAAAATCTGCAACATTACTCTCCTCCCCCTACCAGACGGACGAGGCAGAGAGGAAAGACGGTGGATAGAGAAA